>CALXWC010000014.1 GCA_944392265.1 uncultured Alphaproteobacteria bacterium
TAGATACGAGGCATTTTCCTGCAAGGTATGGAGATTGTTTTTTTTTTTTTTTATCACCTTTTTCTATTTATAAGTTAAAGCAACATCTTGTATCATACCATAAAATATAATAATATAACAATATATTTTCACTGCTATTGAGAAATAAATGCGAAAAATTTGGTCTTTTTTTATTTTTTTGAGTGTTATTTTCTTTTCTTGTACAGCGCTTGCTCAAGAAGAAAATAAATCTGCGTCTGAAGACAGTTTTTATAATCAGGTCGCTAAAATCTTTTATAATTATGCTAAAATAAATAAAGATTATCCGGGAAACAAAATTGAACAAAGTTTGTTACCCGAACTTGAAAAAATGTATCCCTTTATGACGGAAAACGAGCTAGAAGAAGCCGAAAAAACTTATAGAGCAAGGATTAAAGTTTTTCGTTATTTTAAGGAAAAGTATCAAGAATATAAGGAAAAAATTCTTATTCCTTCCGCACCGCCGCTTGATTTGCCGGAATCTCATTATGATTTGCAAAAAAATTATAATTATATTGAATCAAAAGATGGAAAACCCGTTGTCGTGCAAGATTTTAAGTCCGTTTTGAGCTACGGAATGAATAAAAGAGATTTCGAGGCAATGGAGGCTTATCGAAAGAAAAAGTTAAGAGAAGAAAATCCGGAGATAGATGATTTTGCCAAAATAGGGGATTTGTTATCAGATATTGAATGGCAAAAGGTTTTGCTCTACGGCTTTGTTTATGATAATCCTTTTACCGGAAAAAAAGGTATCGGTGATTGGGTTAAAGGTAAAAATTCTGCCGTTCGTTTATTGAGTAAGCAAAGTGAAGTAAAAGACAACAATTTAAACTTTGTTATGCAGTTCCATATTGACAAACAAAATATGGTGGCTTGGAGTGAAGAAAAAAATGTTTTGCCACCGTCTTTTGATTTTTCAAAATCTCAAAACTTGCAAAATATAAAAGTAAATTGGCCGATTGTTCAGCGTGTTATTGATAAAACAGATGATAATATTTTAGGCTTTATGAACGGTTTTGCTTTGCCGATTACGGCTGAGGTGATTGATAAAAACAAACCGGTTTTATTAAACGCTTTGGTCAAATTTTCTGTTTGCGGAAATAATGAGTGTCAAGAACAGAGCTTAAACCCAAGCTTGAAGTTAGAAGTCGGGAAGAATCTGTTAGATTCAGGTGTGGCAAATTATGTGACAAAGGCTTATGCAAATTTGCCGCTTGAAAAAAATGAATATATTAACGTTACAAAAGTGTTCTTTGAAAAAGAACCTGTTCCGTCTTTAGTCGTGAATTTTGAATTGAAAAAATCTCCGGAAAAGATACAGATATTTGCACAAGGCTTAAGTCATCAAAAGCTTAAAAGACCTAGAATAAGCATTAACAGAGATATGGTTTCTGCCAGATTTGAATTGAAAAATCCGCAAGAAAATATTGTTGATACAAAATTTGAAATTACAATTAGCATTAACCCTTATGATAATATGCGCAAAGTTTTTGAAGTCGAAGATACACCTATGCTCGATTTTGAAGGAAACCGCTTGTCTTTAGGGTTGATTTTTATGGCTTTTGTAGGTGGGTTTATTCTTAACTTTATGCCTTGTGTTTTTCCTGCATTATCATTGAAGTTTTTGAGCCTTATTCGATATGGAAAAATGTCTGAAACACAAATCAGAAAAAGTTTTGCATATACTAGTATCGGAATTATGAGCGCGTTTGCTTTTTTGATTGTTTTATTGATGGTGTTAAAATATTTCGGGGTTGCCATAGGGTGGGGAATGCAGTTCCAAAATCCATATTTTATTGTAGCTGTATGTTTTGTTATGGTATTGTTTATTGCTCATATTAATTCTTGGATTAACTTGTCTGTCCCGCAAGTCTTGATAGATAAGTTTAATCAGAAATTAAGTAAAATAAACAATGAAGACTTCTTAAATCTTTGTGCCGGATTTTTTATTGTGTTGGTTGCCACACCTTGTACGGCTCCTTATTTGGGAACGGCAATCGGTTTTGCTTTAGCCGGAGATTATTTTGATATCTTCTTAATTTTGAGTTTTGTCGGTTTGGGCTTGGCTTTGCCTTATATTTTATTATCGGTTTATCCAGACTTGGGATATTTTATGCCCAAACCCGGAGCTTGGATGGCAAAGTTTAATTATGTTATGGTGCTTTTGCTTGTTATAACCTTGTGTTGGTTGATGTCTTTATTATTAGCTCAGACAAACTGGAATACAATAAAATGGGTGATTTTTTCTTTCTTTATTTCTTTGTTTAGCTTGTATTTCAGACGCTCGGTTTTGAATGCGATTGACAACCAAAATGAAGACGAATTTGTTCGAAATTATGCTAAAAATATTTTTAAGAAAATTGTTTTTTATTTGATGTTGATTTTGGCTGTTGTTTGCTTTTATAAGGCCGATAAAGCCTTTAGAATCAGAATGGCAGAAGTTGCTTTGACTAAAGAAGTTAAGATTGATAAGGCTGAGATTAATGAATTGATTAAAAACGGTCATATTGTGATTGTGAAAGTGGGGGCTGATTGGTGTCTGACTTGCAAGTTTAATGATTTGACTGTGTTTAATAATTCCGGCTTACAATCGATAAATGATTTTTATAAGGTCAAATATATAGAGGTGGATTGGACCGATTATGATAAAGGTGTATTAGAATTTATGCGCCAATATGGTCGTTCGGGCTTGCCATTTTATATCATCTTTAGCCGAAGCGTGCCTGACGGTATGGTTCTGCCTGAAGTGTTGAGCGATATGGATTTGACCAAAGTAATTAAAGCGTTTGCCGATTAAAAAAAGAAAAACTCATCTTCCAAAAGGAAGGTGAGTTTTTTATGAGGTTAGGCTCGCTATTTCGGAAGCCCATTATATACAAGCTCATCAAGGATGTTCCTTAGAGCATATTCATCTTTTTTGAATATATAGGCATAGAACTTATATATAATATAGCTGATTGCGTAGATTATGGCTAAGGCACAAAAAAGCGCAACAATAGGAAACATTATTATTCCGGCTACAGTTACAAGTAGTCCTAATAAATCAGGAATGTAAAGTAAATTTCCTTCATTCCAAGTTTCTACAATTATATCGGTCATTTTTCCCAAATAAAGCCACGGAACAGTTACTCCGCTGACCATAAACAACGTCATAAAAAAAGCTGTCATCCAAGATTTTACATGGTAGCAAATGGTTTTTACTTTCTTAATAATACTTTTCTTTTCCATAATTCTTATTTTTTTTAATTAGTAATATTTTTTCTAGCTAAATTTATATCACAAAATGAGGAGGGTGGCAAGTATAAAAATAGACAATTTTGTCAAAAAAATATTGAGGAGAATTTTAGTTTAAAAAAGAAAAACTCATCTTCCAAAAGGAAGGTGAGTTTTTTTTGTGGGGCTTTAGTCTTTTTCTAAAAAGCTTTTGGCGGCATCGCGGGCGAGTTTGTCCACGCGCTCGTTTTCAGGGTGTCCGTTATGACCTTTGACCCAAACCCATTTGATTTTGTGCTTGGGCAACAAACTATCCAGTTCTTGCCAGAGCTCTAAATTTTTGACGGCAGATTTTTTGTTGGTGGTGCGCCAGCCATTTTTCTTCCAGTTAGGCATCCATTCATTCACACCATCCATAACATAACGGCTATCGGTATAAAGCGTGATTTCACATTCTTTTTTTAGGGCTTTAAGTGCTTCTATGACTGCGGTTAATTCCATGCGGTTGTTGGTGGTTTGCGCTTCTCCGCCGCTCATTTCTTTTTCAATTTCGCCATAGCGTAAAATTACGCCCCAACCGCCGGCTCCAGGATTGCCGGAACAAGCTCCGTCGGTAAAAATTTCAATAGCAGTCATTTCTTATCTATTCCATATTGATTAAAAATTCTGAGAAAAACTCGTTGATGAGCTTTTCGGGATGTTTCTCATTTCTGATAGCTTTTGCCACAAAAGAACGCAAGCTATTTTTTGCAATATGCACGTCAAAATCTTTGGGCGCACATTCATCTGCTCCAATCACGCCTTCTAAAACCAAATCTTCTTCCGCCAAAGGAGATAAGATAATATCTACGTTGCAAAACTTAAATATGCCTCTGGGCGGTAATCTTAACTCAGGCTTGGTAATAAGGTTTAGCTGATTGTCAATGCCGGGGATTGAATCCATTTGATTAAAGTTTGAAAATCTGACTTTGTTATATGCACCGCCGCTACTTTGAATTCGGCAGGTTAAATATATTTCTCTTGCAATGACGTTACTGACGTTTTCTGCATGGATGGCAAAGCTGATTTTGACATATTTTTTTGGTGCGTTTTTAATGTTAATCGGATAAATCAAATCTTCATCCGCATTATCCAAAACTTTGATTTGCTTATCTGCTAAAATCAACTCTACATTAGGTTGCGGACGCTTGCCAAACATTCCGGCAATAACGGAATATGGCGCCGGAACATTATTGGAGCCGGAGCGAATATATATAGCGCCATTGGTGGTGGACATTAAGGGGGCTAAGTCTGATTTTGGAATATAGGTGGCAATAAAGCCGTCTCCGTTTTTATCACAGCTGATAATGTGGTTCCTGACCTTGTTGTGGCTTGGAATGGTGCAGCCTGAAATGGCATTTTCCAACCAGCTTAAAAAACGGTGTACGTTTTTAACCTTAACCTTGGCTTTTGCCACATCGCCGATTTCATGATCGCGGGCGCATTCCACACCCCAGATAATCACACCGCCTTCAGAATTGCCAAATCCGGAAATGGCTTTAGATAGATTTTTGCGGTCATCTCTGTGCAAGGTCACAAAGTTTTTCCCAACCGAAACCGCTTGTTTGAAATCTAAAAACAACTCCTCGGTTTGTTGGTTGATTATAAACTCATCAATGGCATCTTCACCAAAGTAGATGAGCTTTTGAAAAATATCTTCGGCACGAGACATGAGCGCCTCCTTATTTTAGAGTTTAAAATCTACTTTCTCATACTCTACTTTTATCGGTATTATATTAATATTATCATAATATTTTTGTAATTGGTAGAGTAAATCTTGAATCAGGTATTCAGGCGCTGAGGCGCCGGCTGTGATGCCGATGTTTTTTATGCCTTTTAATGAAGTAAAATCAAGCTCTTGATAATCATCAATCAAAATGGCTTCTTTTGCGCCGTTTTTTAAGGCAACTTCTTTTAACTGTTTGGAGTTAGAAGAATTTTTTGAGCCGATGACAATGCATAAATCCACCTCTTTTGCCATTTCTTTAACCGCTTTTTGACGATTGGTGGTGGCAAAGCAGATGTCGTCTTTTTTCATTTCTGAAATACTGCCGAATTTTTGTTTTAATACGGCAACAATCTCTTTGGTATCGTCTACGGAAAGGGTGGTTTGGGTAACAAAACCAATGTTTTGAGAATTAGAGACTTCTAAGGTTTCAATATCTTCAAGCTTGCTGATGACATGTAATTTGGCGCTTGGTGGAATTTGTCCGATGGTGCCGATAATTTCAACATGGTTAGGCTTGCCGATGACAATGATTTCCATATCATTTTTATAAAGTCTTTTTATTTGATTATGCACTTTGGCAACCAGCGGGCAGGTGGCATCAATCGTCTTAATTCCTTGTTTTAAGGTTTCATCAACCACACTTTGCGGAACACCATGCGCTGAAAAAATCAATGGTCTTGTTTTATCTTGCATTTCTGACAAATCATCTATAAAAATCACGCCTTTGTTTTTGAGGTCTTCTATCACATGTTTGTTATGGACAATTTCGTGTCTGACATATACCGGAGCGCCAAAGTCATCTAAGGCTTTTTCAACCAGAGCAATAGCACGTCTGACACCGGCACAAAAACCTCTGGGCTCGGCAATGTATATATTTACGCTTTCGGACATTCTTATATTTCCATTAATTTTTTCAATTCATCATATGAGGCATATTTATCAATTGAGCCTAATAATGAATAGGTGGGGTTGGTGGCAAAAATTTTGTTGGCTGAATTTTGAATATCTTCTAATGAAACGTTCTCTATCATTTCAACCATTTCTTCAACCGGAATAATACGGTTAAAAATGAGCATCTGACGTGCCAAAATTTCTGCTGTGGAAGAACAACTCTCTAAGCCCATTAACATACTGGCTTTGAGTTGAACTTTTGCTCTTTCCAACTCTTTTGCGCTGACTTTTTCTTGACGGATTTTTTTGATTTCAGTGGCTACTACCGGCAATAGTTGTTCCAGCTCTTGTTTGCCGGTGCCGGCATAAATACCAAACAAACCGGTTTGCGTATGAGAGTTGGCAAATGAATATACCGTGTATACCAAGCCTCTTTTTTCTCTGATTTCTTGGAACAAACGTGAAGACATTCCACCGCCCAAAATGGTGGATAAAATAATGTTTGGATAATAGTCTTTGCTTTCATATCTTGCGCCTTCAAATCCGAGCAAAACATGAGCTTGTTCTATATCTCTTTTTTCTATTGAAAAACCGCCGGTGTATTTTTGAGCTTCCGGAATGAAAGATGTTTTTTCCTGCAGGTTGCTCATTCTTTGTTCAATCATTTTAACAAAGGCATCATGCTCAATATTACCAACCGCGCAAACAATCATATTATGAGCGGCATAGTTGGTTGAAATATATTGGCGCAAAGTATCGCCATTAAAGCTTCTGACTTTTTCTGCCGGACCTAAAATGGTGCGCCCCAAAGCTTGATTGGCAAAAGCGGCTTCTTGGAAATAATCGAAGATAATGTCATCGGGGGTGTCTATGCTTTGTTTGATTTCTTGCACCACAACTTCTCTTTCTTTGACCAATTCTTCTTCGGCAAAAGTTGCGTTTTGTAAAATATCGCAAATAACATCGGCAGCCAACTCGGCATCATTTTTGAGCATTTTGGCATAATAGGCGGTAAACTCACGAGAAGTATAAGCATTCATCTGTCCGCCAACATCTTCAATCTCTTCAGAAATTTGCAAAGCCGTTCTTTTCTTTGTTCCCTTAAAGCAAGTGTGTTCAAAAAAGTGAGAGATACCGTTCATTGCTTCTTTTTCATAAGCAGAACCTGTATTTACCCACACACCTAAAGAAACACTTTCCAAATTTGAACGGGTGGAAGTGATTATTCTTAAACCATTTTTTAGGCTGCTCATTTGCCACTGCATTTTTTATTACCTTCTTTCTTATAAATATTCTTGTTATTTAGCCTTAAATTATTATATATTCCTTAATAAATTAATTATGAACAAAAAGAAAGGAAAATATTATGTCTGAGCGTCCTCAAATTGCAGTTGTTCTCGCCGGATGCGGTGTTTTTGACGGGAGTGAAATCCATGAAGCCGTGTTGACCATGCTTGCTATTGACCAACTTGGAGCAGATTATCAATGTTTTGCGCCAAACACATGGCAAGCTCGTACCATAGATCATTTTACCGGTCATGCCACAGCCATTGCCGGAGATGAAGATAATCGCAACGTGTTGGCCGAATCGGCACGTATTGCGCGAGGTCAAATTAAAGACTTGCAAGAATTTAAGGCCAAAGATTATGACGCCATCATCTTTCCGGGTGGTTTCGGAGCTGCTTTGAATTTGAGTGATTTTGCCGTTAAAGGTGCTGAGTGCGAGATTAACCATGAAGTACGTCGTGCTATAGAAGAAAGCTATGATGAAGGTATTGTCATTGGGGCAATGTGTATTGCACCGACTGTGATTGCCCGTGTTTTGGGCAAACATCATGTCAAACTTACGATCGGTAATGATACAAAAGTTGCCGCCGGCTTGAAAAAAATGGGTGCTGAACATGAAAATAAGGCAGTGACTGAAGTTTGCGTTGATGAAGAGCATAAGATTGTGACCACACCTTGTTATATGTTGGCAAACTCCATTAAACAAGTGGCCGAAGGAACGCATAATCTTGTGGATGCCGTTCTAGAACTTATCTAAAAATTAAAGCTCTCAAATGAGAGCTTTTTTTATTTTCAATATACATTCGTGCAAGTTAATAAAAACTCTTGAAATCTTTTATAAAAGAGTGGATATTTCCGAAAAATAGATTACATTTATTTGCAGTTGTTTCTGAAATAATGAGGATTAATATGTTGTTTAATAATAAATTTTTGGCTCTTGCTTCTATGCTCTTGGTTTTGGGCGGATGCAAGGAAAAAAGTAATCAAAATCAACAAACCATGCAAGCTCCGAAAGTTTCGGTTATTGAAGTTCAACCCCAAAATGTGCCGTTGAGCTTTGAATTTGCCGCTCGCGCTCAGGGCTCTAAAGAGACACAGGTTCGAGCCCAAGTCGGTGGTATCTTGCTCAAACGTAACTATGTGGAAGGTTCTCATGTGGAAGAGGGTAGTGTGCTTTTCCAAATTGACCCGAAACCATATAAAGTTGCTTTGGACCAAGCTCAAGCGCGTTTGGCTCAAGCCGAAGCTGAAGTTAAAAATGCAAAAATCCAATTAGACAGAACCTTAAAGCTTTTTAAGCAAGGTTATGCCAGTGAAAAGGCAAAAGATGACGCTCAAGCTAACTATGATGCGTTGATGGCTAATAAAGAATTGGCTCAAGCTGAAGTTGAGGCCGCTCAACTTAATTTGGATTATACAACCGTTACTGCTCCGATTAGCGGTTTAACCAGTATGGAAGTTCAATCTGAAGGAAGCCTTATTTCTACTTCTGGTGATGCCGGTTTGCTTACTCATTTGACCCAAGTTGACCCAATTTATGTTATCTTTTCAGCCTCTGAAAATGAGGTTATGGCTTTGACCAATATGGTAGAAAGCGGAAAGATACAAAATCCTTATAATGATAGTGCCATTTATGCCAAAGTTAAGCTTGGCGATGGTAACACTTATAAACATAACGGACAAATTAACTTTATTAACCCTACTATTGATACTTCAACAGGTACGGTTAAACTTCGCGCTGTATTTCCTAACCCAGATAAGATGATACGTCCGGGACAATTCTTGCGTTTGGTTATGGAAGGTTTAACCCGTTTAGATGCTTTGGTCGTTCCTCAAGAAGCTGTTATGCAAGGGGCAAATGGTGCTTATGTGTATCGTGTTAATCCGCAAAATATTGTGGAAATGGTTAGCATCAATACAGGCTTGTCTACCGAAAATGGTGGCTGGATTGTTGATACCGGTTTGAAAAACGGTGATAAGATTATTGTTAGCAATTTGATGAAAATTCGCCCAGGTATGACTGTTACACCCGAAGTAACAACCGATAATAATTTGGAAAAAGATGCAGAAGTAGAAGATTAAAAATAAAGGATAAAACCGATGTTTTCTAAGTTTTTTATTGAAAGACCAATTTTTGCAACGGTTGTTTCTTTGATTATTGTCCTTTCCGGTTTGGTTGCCATGAAGGCTTTGCCAGTTGAACAATATCCAAATATCGTTCCGACCGAAATTCAGGTTTCGGCAACATATCCGGGAGCAACTGCCGAAGTGTTGGCTGATACTGTGGCCGCACCTTTGGAACAAGAAATCAACGGCGTTAAGAATATGATTTATATGTATTCTAATGCAACATCCTCAGGTTATTTGACTTTGGGTGTGGTTTTTGATATCGGAACAGACCCAGACCAAGCAACCATTGACGTAAACAACAAAGTGCAAATGGCAACACCTAAACTTCCTTCAGAGGTAACCAAACAAGGTGTAACCGTGGAAGAAAAATCTAACTCCATCTTGCAGGTTATTGCCATGCGCTCCACCACCGATCAATATGATACGGTTTATGTTTCTAACTATGCACTTTTGAACGTGTTGGATGAAATTAAACGTATTAAAGGTGTGGGTAGTGCATCGCTTTTTGCCAGCCAAGATTATTCTATGCGTATTTGGCTTTCTCCTGATAAGTTAGCAGACCATAACCTCACACCGCAAGATGTGATTACTGCCGTTCAAGAGCAAAACTCTCAATATGCTGCCGGTCAGTTTGGTCAAGAGCCAATGGAAGAAATTCAACCTTATACTTATTCGGTTAACACCAAAGGTCGTTTGGTTGATGCCAAAGAGTTTGGCAATATCATTCTTTCTACGGATGAAGACGGTGCAATGCTTCGTTTGAAAGACGTGGCAAGAATTGAGCTCGGTGCGCAAGATTATAGCGTAAGTTCTCGTTTTAACGGTGAACCGGCCGTAGCTTTTGCGGTTTATTTGCAATCCGGTGCCAATGCTTTGGAAACAGCTGAAGCCGTTAAAGCTAAAATGGAAGAACTTTCTCAAAGCTTTCCGCAAGGTATTACCTATGATATTCCTTATGATACGACATTGTTTGTGAATGTTTCTATTGAAGAGGTTATTCATACATTCTTCGAAGCCGTTGTTTTGGTTATTGCCGTGGTTTACCTCTTCTTGCAGAACTTTAGAGCCACCCTTATTCCGATTTTGGCGGTGCCGGTTTCAATTATCGGTGCATTTGCCGGAATGTATATCTTGGGCTTTTCCATCAACTTGTTGACCTTGTTCGGTTTGATTTTGGCCATCGGTATTGTGGTGGATGATGCGATTATCGTGCTCGAGAACGTGGAACGTATTATGAGTGAAGAGGGGCTATCTCCTAAAGAAGCAGCCATCAAGGCTATGGAAGAAGTTTCAGGTCCGGTTGTTGCCGTGGCTTTGGTTTTGTCTTCCGTGTTCTTGCCGATTGCGTTCTTGGGCGGTATGACCGGTGTTATGTATAAACAATTCTCTGTTACCATTGCTGTTTCTGTGTTGATTTCAGCGCTGGTGGCTTTGACCTTAACACCTTCTCTTTGCGCTCTTATCATCAAAAAGACCCATGGCAAAAAAGAACCTATGGCTTTCTTTAAATGGTTTAACGTCTTTTTTGAAAAAGTAACCGCATGGTATATTCATGGTGTGGAATTTTTCTTAAAATGGCGCAAATTGGCTATTTTGAGCTTTATCGGTTTGATTTTTGCCATTATCGGAATGTTCAAAATTATTCCGACAGCTTTGGTGCCGAATGAAGATATGGGTAACCTCCTTATGGCTTATAATATGCCTGAGGCTTCTTCTTTGCCCAGAACCGAAAAGTTCAGCTCCAAAATTGCCGATATGATTAGAAGTAACCCCAATGTTTCTGACGTGTTGACGGTTAATGGTTTTAATATGTTGTCTTCCAGCCAAAACACCTATTCCGGTGTAAGCTTTATTACGCTTAAAAACTGGAAACAACGTTTGGAAGAAGACCAATCTGCCGAGGCATTGGCTAAAACCTTTACCGGTATTGGTATGGGGCAATCGCAAGGTATTGCATTTGCTTTTAACTTGCCGCCGATTATGGGTATGAGTACAACGGGTGGTTTTGAAGCTTATATTCAAAACAAAACAGGTAAGTCAAGTCGAGAGTTGATGGCAAAAACACAAGAGTTTTTGAATGCTGCCAACAAGCGTCCGGAACTTTCTAATATTACCACGACTTTTTCTGTGAGCACACCGCAATATACCATTGATTTGGACAGAGAAAAAGCCATGGTTTTGAATGTGCCGATTAACAGTATTTATGCGGTTTTGCAATCTACATTCGGAAGTCTTTATATCAACGACTTTACCTATATGGGCAGAAACTTCCGTGTGACCTTGCAATCAGAATCAAAATTCCGCAGAACACCTGATGATTTGCGTTATGTCTATGTTAAGTCTTCAAAAGGCGATTTGGTTCCGCTTTCAACTCTTATTCACGTTAAACGCGTAACCGGACCTGAACTTGTTAACCGCTTTAATATCTTCCCCGCTGCCAAAGTTATGGGAGACCCTGCCGAAGGATATTCTTCAGGTCAAGCCATTAAAGCTATGGAAGAAGTGGCAGAACAAGTTTTGGGTGATGAATACTCATTGTCTTGGATTGGTTCTGCTTTCCAAGAAAAATTGGCAGGCGGTGCATCTACCATGGCATTTGCGTTTGGTGTGATTATGATTTTCTTAATCCTCTCAGCGCAATATGAGAAATGGTCTTTGCCTATTGTGGTTATTTTGTCCGTGCCGTTTGGTGTGTTTGGCGCTTTGCTGGCCACATGGATGCGCGGTATTCAAAACGATTTGTACTTCCAAGTCGGTTTGGTAACCTTGATTGGTTTGTCTGCTAAAAACGCCATTTTGATTGTGGAATTTGCCGTGATGAAAGTGCATGAAGGTTTGACCTATGCTCAGGCGGCTATTGAAGCGGCAAAACTTCGTTTTCGTCCGATTGTGATGACCTCTTTGGCCTTTACCTTTGGTGTATTGCCGTTGGCAATCTCAACAGGTGCCGGTGCGGCCAGCCGTCACTCAATCGGTACCGGTATGATTGGTGGTATGATTATGTCTACCTTCGTGGCAACCTTGTTTGTGCCGATGATGTTTGCCATTATCGGAGAAGTATTTGATGAAGAAAACATCAAACTTCGCAAAATCAATAAACGAGCTGAGAAAAAAGGCAGACCAAAACTTAAACGCCAATTGCGTTAAAAACAAAAAAACAGCAGGGATTGAAAACCTGCTGTTTTTTTTTGTTCCTTTTTTAGGCTTTGTCTGCGCAATAGCGAACATAGCCTTTTTCCAGACTATTGTCTGCTAACAGATAAGATGAATCGGGATAGGAAATCGAAAGACCGCTCATCTTTCTTAGAGCATCATTCAGATGTGGCTGACATGCTTTACACTCTTCAAACTCGGCTTTTGTCATCAAATGCCAATCATAACCTTTAGGCAAATTTTTTATATAGCGTTGAGCATCATTTTTTGAGCCTTTGTCTTCTGAGCCATCCCAAAAAAGAAGTTTACCGGAAGGAAGAACAAGCCCGACATGAGGAATGATTTTGAAAGATTCTTCGCTCATTGTTTCTTGCGGTTTGGGTTCTTCAACTTTTTCTTTGGCAACAGACAGCTCTTGTGCTTTGATGTCATAATGTTCCATTAACATTTGTATTAATGAAAGCACATCTGCTCGATTGAGAAAGACTTTTATCAGATTGATAATCGCTTTCGTACCTTTAGATAATTTGTCCATAATACTTTGTTTTAAAGTGAATAATAATATGTTTAAATCTCTCTTTCTATTCTGCCCCAAGTGAAAATATTTTCTGATTTGTTGATTTTGGGGATGGAGCAGTTTTTATTAAATAATGTATTTTCTATTGCGAGTTTTTTTACACTTTGCGGCAGTGATATTTTTTCGATTAAGCTTAAATCACATTCATTAAGGCGCAACTCTTCCAAATTCTTAAAACCGGTTAAATCCATATGTGGGTGAGCGCCAAATTTACAATCGTAAAAAGCCAAATATTTAATCCCTTGCGGTAAATATATCACCTTATTATCTGATAAATCAAGATTATTTATTTGCAGACTTTCTAAGTTAGGATATGCACGAAAATCCGGTAATTGGTATTTTTCTTTTTGGGGTAAATCTAACATAAAATGCTTGATATCTTGAGGAAGTTTAATATTTTTACCCTCCGGCATATTGCTGCAATTACTTATGGTTATTACATGGTTATGCAACATTTTGGGAATGCAATAGCCTTCCAGAAAAATTGCATATTTGTACCATAATATATCAGAATCTTGCGGAATATAAATTGGTGTGAAGAATTTTAAGCTTCGTAAATCTAATTCTTTAATTTCTGATAAGTCAGCATCTTCTATATTTAAGAATTGTACTCCGGCAAGTTTGGTTATTTGTTCAAGGTTTTTGCGTGTGGGACGACCTTCTATTTTTGCTGATTCAACGCTTATCAACTCATGCGTTATGGATGAAAATGAAGGACTATTTGTTGAAATTTTTTGTATGTTTTCTGGTTTTTGTTTTTTTAAGATATCTATTAGGATAGAAGGATATTCTTTTTGAACCTGAAAATAGGTTTCGGCTGTGATTGAGACTATGGGTTTTTCAGGATACCATTTTTGATAAAAACCAAGTGCTTCTTTATTATTGTCGTCTATATATGCGCTTAAATCTTGAGTTTGTAAGCAATCACACAAAAATTGTCTTGCCGATATAATATCTTTGATGTTATCCGGATTTTCTATTGAAATTTCTGATATGGATTTGAATTTTTTGATAAAATTTTTAGTGTTTTCATTCAAATCACCCGTGATTTCTAGTTTATCTACTGATATTAAACCTGCCGGGATATATTGACTCCAGAAATTGCTTTGCGAATAGTTTTTGATGTGGATTTCTTGGTCTAGCTGTAACAAGTCATACCATTGATTATTAACGTCTTTAATGAAACCAATTGTGTATAGAAGTGTACTTCCAAGTCTTTGACTTATTTTGTCTGCAGAGGTTTCTTGCAAATAAGTTAAAACAAGGTTGCGTGTTGTTTCATTTTCTGTAATTAAATTTAAAAAATTACAATCAAGTTTTTTGATTTGCTTAAATTTTTTTAACGCGGCTATACTTTCTTCTGAGATGTCTTTCAGAATGTTATAATTATCAATAATTAATTGTTTGGGAGATAAGAAATTTAGCAAATTAGAATCAAATTCAGAGTCAAAATAAGTTAAATGAATGTCTTCTTGAGGATGGTTATATAAGTCTACCAAAATATTATCGGCGGTGACAAGGTAACCGCAGTTTTTTAAATCAGAGCAGCGTTTTTGTTGAAAAAGTTCATAAATATTATCATTTTTGCAGAGATGAAAAATGGATCTCCTTATGGCGGAGACATAAGGCATTTCAATTTTTTTGTTTTGATAGCCTTTGACTTGGATGATTTTTCCTTCCTTAAACTCGATTGTGCCATGCGGCAACCATTCGCCGTCTTGTTCTACGGAGCGGAGAGAATAAATTTCGGTTTGTCCACTTGCCACATCTTTATCGTAACCACCTTTGCCAACACAGTGAGCCATTTTTGTGCTTTCATAATCTAAGGCGGCAGCAGATTTTAATTTGACCAAAAGCAAATTTTCTTGCGGAAAAGTCAAAACAACTTCTGCATCTTTGCGGCTGTTTTTAATATTATCTGGCAAAAGCTCAGTCGTATCATTGAGCTTGTCAAAATTATTATTAACAAAGGTGAGGAGGTTTTGCCAATTATCAATGCCGTTCAGCAAAGTTTTAAAATGTCCGGCGGTTTTGACCTTTTCAGGATAACGCGCAATGTAGGCAACTACAAAATCTTTGATGTGTTGTGCTTGCTCATAAATTTCAGAATGACGAAGTTGTTCTGGGTTGACTATGATATCGCCATTGTCATTTATTGGAAAATGAAGCGGGTTATTTTGGATAATTTCACCCGTTAAATATTTTTGAAAAAGAAAACCGCTGCAAACACAGATTTTTGCATTTTCACTCAGCATATTAAAATGGTCAGCTGATTGCAAAGCTTTGAGCTCTTTTACTAAAGTTTGCTTATTTTGTTTGAGCTTATTCATCTCTAAACCGGCACGTTTTTTATCTTCGCAAACTTTAATTTTTTGAGCTTGAAGTTGAAGTTGTTGATTCAAAATTCTGATTTTGCTTTGTAAATCAGCTTTGGTTTGATTGAGCTGTTTGCCGGAATTCATTAGGGCATAGTAGTAGTTTCCGGTTTCGGCAAAAGCTTCTCCGGTATACAATTCGCGCAAAACGCTTGTATATTCCCTAAAATTGGCAATTTTCATCTTATTTTCCTAGCTGAGATAAGCAATTTAGGATATTTGGAAAATTTTGTCAACTTAAAAGTTTAAGATTTTTTATGATATTTCCTTAGTTTTATACTTGCTGTTGACAAAAAAATGTGTTAACCAAGAGTCAATAACATATTATTGTTAAATTAAAAAAATAGGGGTTATGAAAAAAAGTTCTTTTATCAAAGAAAACCGCCAATATGATACTGTTTTGGAGTTTAATTTCAGAACATTTGTCAGGCTATTGCTACTGCTTTTGATGCTGGCTATATTAGCCTATATTGATTATTGGATAATTCAAGGTATCTGCTGGGCAGTTCATAACATTTGGAATGCTGTTTGTTGGTTTGCTGTTCAACAAACTTGGGCTTTTGTGTTTTTACTTTCAATCTTGGCTATTTGGAGCTTGAGTAAAGTAAACTGGAAAAATATCAACTGATATTTTCAAAAGCCATTGAACTTTATGACATTAAAAAAACAGTTACGGATATTGACCGTAGCTGTTTTTTTATGCTTGCTTTTTAGCATATATTTTCTTTATGCTTATAAAAAAGGGGATAATGAAAATGCAACAAAAACAAATACCGCAAATCATATTGCTATGTGGCTTTTTAGGTTTTGGTAAGACGACTTATGCTTTAAAATTAGCTTTGGAATTGCCTGCCAAACTTTTTACGCATGATGAGATTATGAAAGAGCGCTTTGGGCGAAACCCCGATGATTTTGCCGCCAAATATAAAATTGTTGATGATTATATTCGAGAGCAGACCAAACAAGCCGTGCAAAATGGGCAGAATGTGATTTTGGATTATGGCTTTTGGAGTAAAGACAAGCGCCAAGAATATTATCAATGGGCAAAAAGCCTCACGCCAAATGTTGTTTTTCATGTTTTAGAGTGTGATATGGCACTAGCCAAACAACGCGTGCTTAATCGCACGCAAACAGATGACAATGCACTTTATATTGATGAAAATTGCTTTGACTCCTTACTTAACCAATTTGAGCCGTTTGATGAAAAAGAAGGCTATCCGTTTGTATTAGCTCATTAATTTTATTGCAAAAATAAGGATTCGAATTTGATTTTTTGTAAAAGTCAAGAGTGTTTTTTCGCAAAAAGTTAAATTTTTTGTCTGTGAAGAGGCTGAAAATTGTGATATATTAATAACTGTAATATTAAGTTTATGTTTTATTATTTTCAATTCCGTTTCCGTAATTTTTAACATTGTTAAATTTTATGCGTTATATGGTTTTGTTTTTAATATTCATAAACTTTAAAATGCATATGTGTAACAAAAAAATAAAAAAAAATTATGGAAACTTTAGCAAAAAACGAAATGAGAAATTATGTAGAAACTTTGATCGCTAACGGTGCTGTTGTAAAGACTTACGCAAAATTTGCCCGTGTTCAGGCTCGTGAGGCTCAAGAAGGTGAAGTAATTGAAACAATCCTTGCTGACGGCCACAAAGAGACTAGCAACAAGGCAAATGCCGGTGATTGGATTGTTACTAACCCAGGCGGAGAAAGTTATATTGTTCCTGGAAACAAATTCGGGAAGAAATATGAACCTGCTCCTGAGCTTGGCGAAGGTTGGTACAAACCGACAGGTGGCATTGCAAAGTTCTTGCAGGTAAAAGAAGATATTTCTTTTATCTGCTCTTGGGGTGAAGCCCAGAACATGCGTGCCGGAAGCTTCATTAATGTCACATCTCTTGATGATATTTATGGAATTGCCGAACAGGAATTCCATGATACCTACAAAGAGTGCGATGAAAATGGAAACTTCTGCTAATATCTCTTTTCAAAACAATTGAACTCTCCCCTAAAAAGGAGAGTTCTTTTTGTTTTAAATATAAGTTTGTATAAAATCTAAAATTTGTTGTAGGGTTTGCTGCGGTGTTTGGGTAGAGTTATCAATAATTAAATCAGCAAACTTTGGATTGTGATAACCTTGTTGGTACATTTCTTTAATTCTGTTTTTTTCGTCTTCTTCAAGCTCTCTTTCTCCGCGGTTTTGCAGACATACTTCTAATTTTGGTGCTAAGGTTATGTTAATAAAGTGGGTCTTTTCATCCTCCCATTGTTTCCATTCTGCATAGGTTTTAGAAGTTATCGGGTAGGCAAAAATGATGTTTTGATATTGTTGTTTGGCTTGTTCTTGGACGATATTTTGTTTTAGGCGATTTTTTCTTTCTTGCCAACCTTCTTGACGAGATAAAC
This sequence comes from uncultured Alphaproteobacteria bacterium, assembly GCA_944392265.1. Lineage (GTDB taxonomy): Bacteria > Pseudomonadota > Alphaproteobacteria > RF32 > CAG-239 > CAJLXD01. The sequence continues at coordinate 17,820 of CALXWC010000014.1, forward strand.
CAAGTTTTTCTTGTTCCTCATCGGAAAGTAAATCATCCACCTCAATAAAAAGGGCTTTGGGCAGGGCTTTGACCAGAAGTTTGGATATGGTGCTTTTACCGGAATTTATCGGACCATTAATATTGATAATGCGCATAAAATTTCTCCTTTATGTTATTGTAAAAAATTTTTACTAATTGTAAATGTCAAAAAAAATCCTTAGTCGGTGAGGACTAAGGATTTTTTTTATGTTTTTTTTAGAGATTAGTCCTCATATAGCATTTCGGACATAAATTCTCTCTCTTCCATCATTTCAAGCAGTTTTTCTGCATTGGCGATGATGGATTGGTTATTCTCTATACGCTCTTTAATGCGCTCTACTTTGAGCTTGAGGTTATCGAGCGAAGTTTCAGCTTCTTCTATAAAGATATTATCTTCTTCCAACTCAGCTTCAGCATCAGTTAAGATGGATTCAACATCGTTAGAAGAGAAATTCATTGTTTCTAAAGCGCGGAAGTTGCCCTCACGGAGGGCTTTTTTTAATTTACACATAGTGATAATTTTTTTTTATTGTTTAACATTAGCAACCACGCTGGCTAAAGGAGTCCCCTTAAAAAAGAGTAACGCTTTAGTTTTTCCATAGTAATTGCCATAATTATTTGCTTGATAGACTCTTTATATCACATTTTATGGGCTTAAACAACAATTTTTTGTCTAAAAAATAAAAAAGCCTCTTAAAAAAGAGGCTTTAAATGAGAAATCAATAGCTTACTATAAATCGGCAATCACGCTCATAGAAATGATTTCATCCGGATTGCTGACCGCACCGTTTGAACCGGTACCTTTTTTAATCATATCAACAAATTCCATACCTGAAGTAACTTCGCCCCACACGGTGTATTGTCCGTTGAGCCAATCGCAATCATCAAAGCAGATGAAAAATTGACTGTCAGCCGAATCGGGGAACATCGAACGTGCCATGGAAACCGTGCCACGTTTATGAGGCATTTTGTTGAACTCTGCTTTGAGTTTTTGACCGCTGCCACCGGTACCATTGCCCAACGGGCAACCGGTTTGTGCCATAAAGCCTTCAATCACACGGTGGAACTTCAAACCATTATAAAAACCTTGTCTGACCAGTTCTTTGATTCTTTTAACATGGTTTGGTGCAACATCAGGAAACATCTCGATAACCACATCACCATCTTTTAATTTGAGCAACAAAGCATTCTCGGCATCTTTAACTTGGTAAGAATGTTTAATCTTTTTGGCTCTGGTTTTGCTCACCCCTAATTTTTTGGTTTCTTCTTTGGGCAAACTCTTAGTTTTTGATTTTTCAAGTTTTTGCGTTTTAGCATTTTTGAGTAATTTTTGTTCTTCTGTCATCTTTCTTGTCCTTTGTTTTATCATATCTATCTCATATATAGGTATGAAATTTTTGCTTTGCCACTATTTCTTACCAAAATTTAAAACAAAATCGACACGTTCTTCCGGTGTTAAGCCTTTGGGGTAATAATGCTCAATGCGTTTTAATACACCTTCAATGCCCAAGCCATTGGCAATTTGAATAGCCAAGCCGGGGCGGGCGTTTAGCTCAAGCATCATCGGGCCTTTCTCTGCGTCTAGCACAATATCAGCTCCCAAATAGCCAAGTCCGGTCATTTCATAGGCTTTGGCACCAATGAGTAAATGTTCACGCCAATAGGGAACGGAAATTTCGCTTAACTTAGCATTGGTGTCTGGATGAAATTCTATCGGCAAATTGCTCATTACGGCTTTTAAGGCCGTGCCTTTGCTGATGTCTAAGCCCACACCGACAGCTCCTTGGTGCAGGTTAGCTCTGCCGCCTGAGGCTTTGGTGGCAAGTCTCATCATTGCCATAGCCGGATAACCCTTATAAACAATGATTCTCACATCGGGAATACCTTGGTAGCTATAATCTTTGAAGATGTTACTAAAGTGTACCAACTCTTCAATGACGGCAACATCATATTGTCCGCCCAAGCTGTATAATCCGCTCAAAATGTTAGAGATGTGCTTGTAAACATCGTGAAAGGTGAGAGTTTCACCGGAGGCTTTAACAAAGCAATCTTCACTAAAAGACTTGATAACCAAAACACCTTTACCGCCGGAACCGTGCGCCGGTTTAATTACAAAGTCTTTATTATCACCAATGACTTTGAGCAAGTCTTTTACCTCGTATTGGTGTTCAATCACGCCAATTAGGTGAGGAGTGGTGATGCCGTGTTGTTGTGCTAAAGTTTTGGTTTGAACCTTATCATCCACCAGCGGATATAACTTTCTGTTGTTATATTTGCTGATGAATTTGTAGTTACGACGGTTCATGCCCAAAACGCCGGCTTTTCTTAAGCTTGAGGGTGATGCAAAAGAAGAAAAAAAGCTCTTAAAAAACATCTTAATCCCTTTCGGCAATTGGAGAAAATCTTCTCAACTCGGTTAAACGATAACCTGTGTATGTACCAAGCAACATAACAATGAACAAAATAACCAGATTTAATTCATTGAAGGCATACATAACATGTCTGATTACCTCATTGTTGATGACAAAGTATGTAATCAGTGCGGCAATCAAGCTGTTGATGATTTCTTCACAAGCATTAATGGCGCCATCTTCTTCCCAAGTGATGGAAGCTCTCTCAATAATCCATGCCATGATGATGATTGGGAAAAAGGCTGCCGCAGATATCATATCAAGCTTGAATCTATATCCCAAAATGGTGAAAGTTTGCATAATCAAAATTACAAAAATCACAACAGCGGCAATTCTTGGAACCAACAATAAGTTAAGTTTGGATAAAAGGGCGCGCATGGACAAACCAATGACCATAATCAAGCCAAAGCTGATTAAGCCTGCGGCTAATCCGGTTTTGACCAAAGACATGGCAAGTAACATTGGGGTAAATGTACCCATGGTCTTAATACCGATGATGTTGCGAAGAACAACAGTGATTAAAATACCTAACGGGAAAATCATCAACCATTTTAACATATTTTGTTCTGCAACAGGAAGGTTGTAAATTGAATAATCAAACCAGTTTTTTTGTTGAGCAATGTCTGCTCTTTTTCCGGCCAAATTGATGGAAGATGTGACAGATTTGATGACTGAGAATTTGACAACAGAATCTTCTCCGCCTTCAACATCTAATAAAGAATCTCCGCCTCTTTGGAATAAAATGAAGTTTGCCGGAATGCCGATAGAAGCATCTTTAACATTATAGGTTCTCCATTTGCCGTTAATATATGCTTCTAACATTAAGTCTGCAGAAAAAGCTTTTCTGCCTTCAACCAACTTAACACCTCTGGCTGTGCGGGTTGGAATGTTTTTTAAGGCTAAAAGATTGCGAATTGCTTCAATTGTGTCTTTGGTATTTTTTTTCAACGGAAGGAAGGCTAATACATTTGCATCAGGTGTCTTTTGGTTGAACAAACGAATGATTTGTTGAGCCTCATCTCCTTCTTGTTTTTTTGCCAATTTTAAGATTTCTTTGGCAGTGGCCATGGTTTGGTCATCAAAAAACGGTTGCATCGGAGCTTTAGGCATTTTGTCTTTTACTTTGCCTTTGGCATCAATATTATCAAACAACATTACACGATAATATATGTTTTGCATTCCTTCTTTGTTGGCCGGAGAGGTTAAAACAACCTTGTTGGTGTCATCTTTAATTTTTTTAATTTTATAACCTTCGGCAACAACATCTTGTTCTAAAATTTTGAAATTGTTGCTTTGAGAAGGTGTGGTTAAAGAAACTTTTATCGGTTCTCCTGTGGGCATAAAAGTTACATGAGCTTCAATGGTCCAAACATCGGAAACTTGTTTGGGAGAAAAGCTAAATCCCCAATATTTTATTTTATAATAAACACTATATGCCGCAAAAGCGATGGATATAATTAAGAAAAATGTTAGGACTCGGCGAACCGTAAAAAAGTTTTTCCACATAAGTTTGTTCTTTCTTTGTATATTAATTATCTTAAGGTGTTGGCAACGGAAGTATCAACAATTGCTCTTCCGGTTAGGATATTGCGTCCGATTAAAGCCTGATACTCAAACTTGTCTCTTTTGGCTAAAGAAAAATTAGCCTTAAAGGTTTCATTGCCGAATTTTACGTTCATTTCAACAACAGGACGTCTTTCTGTGACGTGAATACGTTTGATGTTGGTGTGGCGAATGATTTTCTTTTTGAAATTTTGTTTTTCGCCTGTCTCTCGATTGATAATATCAAAAGAAACCCATTTTTCTCCGTCTCTTTCAAAATATTTGATATTATCTGCGTCAAGAGCAGATTGTTCTGCTCCCGTATCAATGCGGGCGCTTATCGGTGTTTTCATCGGAGCAAAATAAATCGGTTCAATTTCACCGATAATTTGCATGCGATTGATGCGGGTTGTTTTGGGGGTTTCAATGGCGGGTTTAATCATTTGAGGTTCTTGGTTATGACTACAAGCACCCAAAAAAATAAGGCCTGTTAAGGCAAAAATATATGTGTTTTTCTTCATTTTATTTAATCTTTTTGATAGGTTTGAGATATCAGTATTTAGGTATAAAAGAATTAAATTGTAAAGTTAAATTTTTGTTTTTTCCTTTGCCTTTATTTGTCAAAATTTAAAAAACTTGACTTTTGTCTAAAAAAGAATATTTTCAAGTTCTATTTTTTATGAATATGTTTAATTATTAGCCATACAATTATGAAAATAGATGATTTGTTTTTGAAAAATCAGGATGTTGTTCTTTACCCTGAGGATTTTAAAGAGGTATTGGTTTCTTGTGCCGGTAAATTGTTGAAGGATTACAAATTGGGAAAAATTTCTTTTATTGAAACAACTGAAGCAGGTTTTGTTCATTTTCCGGTTGTTTCAATGGAATTGTTTTCCTCTTATCAAGAGAACGTTTTGGCTGGTTACCTTTGCTATATTTTATCTACTCAGGAATTACAGATCTTTCCTGTGACTTTGCGCTTTCATGAACTCAGTTCACGAGATGTGGCGCAAAAGGTTTTGGTCAAACTTGAAAACGGAAACAAAGAAGGCAAAGTGGCTATGGTTAAAAAACGCTTGGCTCTTCGCTTTAGAAAACAAAAAAAGAGTACCTGTTAAAGGTACTCTTTTTTTGTTTGTTACAAACTCTGGTAAAGGTTTCTAACCTCTTGCAACATCAGCTTTTCGTCTTTTGTTGCATCTTTAAGTTTTAAGAGTTTGTCGAGTTCTCTTAATATTTCTTGTTTGAGATATTCTCTTTGGCAGATTGTTTTAGCAAATCTGGTCAAAAGAGAGGATACCTCAACTGAAATATAGCCGCCGCGGACCAACTCAAGCAATAACACCGTGTCCAGATAACCTTGTTTCAAGAGCTCGGCAACAAATTCGCTGGCTAGCTCTTTAATCAGCTGCTTTCTGAAACGAAATGCCATGATTATCAAACCATTCATCTGATCTCGATATTCTTCATACCATTCGGTTTTGAAGAAGTTTGAGATGATCTGGCAATCTTCCTTGTCAACAAACTCATTTAAATCTCTTTTTTGAGTGAGAAAAGAGGTGAGAGTGTTTAAGGTCTTGACGTTGACAGCCTTTTTTGAGCCGGCTTGCTGGATTTCCGGTAGCTTCTGAGAAAAGTAATCTTTCAATTTCAGTCGATTGCTGAGATTGTTACTTTTCTTTTGATAGGTTCCAAGCAGAAGAGTGATGAGTTTATCTCTTCTTTGAGGAAAAAACTCATTTATCAGAGCTTTCTTCTCATTAAAAGAAATACTTTTATCTCGAGCAATGATACTTGCTGAGATTTCTCCAGCTTCTTCACCGGAAAAATTTTTGATTACTTGAGCGACTTTGTCTCTTACCGGTAAATTACCTATTGTTGCAAAAAACTGTTTCTTTTCCATGTTTAGATGTTTTTTTGATAGTTATTTAATCTTGTGTTGAACTCTGAGGCCAAAGCCTTGTATTCCGGCACGCGTGTCAAACCAAGGGCGAGAACCACTTCATAAAGACACTTTTGCGTAGCCTTGAAATTTTGGAGAGAGGAAAAAATCTTTTTTAACTTTTCTTCTTCTTCCAGAGTGATGGATTTGGTCTGCTCCAACTTAATCACTACTTCACGCAAAAACATATTTTCTGCAACAATCGGAGATACCTCGATGGCTCCGTTTTCAATTTTTTTATCCATAGCTTTATTTTTTTTATGCAGATTTGAACTTTTTGATTCATCTCTGCGTTATTAATAATAATGTTAATTGTAATAAATCTTTTTTATAATAGACAAAAAAATCTTGTGTGACAAGTTTTTTTATGCTTTTTATTATAAAAAGGTTATTATCAATGATGAGTTAAATTGTTTTTTATAGTAAAGGTTGCAAAATTATGCCTAAATATATGAAATATGGAATTATTACTTGTATTATATTTGGAGTCGGATTCTTACTTTTTGCTCCAAACGGAAAAAAAGATGAATATGTTACGCAAAAGCTTTCTAAAGGTAATATTATTGAAAAAGTGACTGCGTCAGGAATTATTAACCCGATTTCTACCATTAATATCGGTACACAGGTTTCAGGTACAATTTCTGAAATTTATGTGGATTATAACTCAAAAGTGACCAAAAATCAGATTTTGGCGCAGATTGATCCGGCTTTGTTTGAGGCAACCGTTGCGCAAAAACAAGCTGCCTTGGATATTGCCAAAGCTCAGGTTGATGTGGTTAAAAACGATATTACTTACTATAAGAAACATCTTGCTCGTATTAAAAAGCTTAATAAATCTCGTTATTCTGCCGATGCAGAATTAGAAGCTGCCGAACGTGATTATGACAACTCGGTTGCACAACTTGCTTTGCAAGAAGCTCAGGTTAAACAAGCTGAGGCTGCCTTAAATTCTGCTTTGATTGACTTAAACTATACCAAGATTGTTTCTCCGGTAGATGGAATTGTTGTTTCTAAAGAAGTGGAGGTTGGTCAAACCGTTGCCGCCAGCTTCCAAACACCAACACTTGTAACCGTGGCTGAAGATTTGACCAAAATGCAAATAGAGGCTTCTGTGGTTGAGGCTGATATTGCAAAGGTTAAAAATGGTCAGAAAGTTGATTTTAGTGTGGATAGTTATCCAGATGAAATCTTTCATGGTATTGTGACCCAAGTGCGTAATCAGGCCATTACAACCTCTAATGTTGTAACTTATGAAGTGATTATTGAAATTGATAATAAAGACTTGAAACTCAAACCCGGTATGACCGCAAATGTTGAGGTGATTACCTCTAATAAAGAAGATGTATTTTTGGTTTCTAATAAAGCATTGCGCTTTTATATGACTGATGAAAACGGTAGTTCTTCCAAACGCTATAAAGACAAGGGAATTTGGGTCTTGCGTCAAGGTCATCCGGTTCGCATAACCGTTAAAACAGGTGTGAGCGATGATAACCATACCGAAGTTTCTTCTAATGATTTGCGTGTTGGCGATGAAGTGATTTTGGAAAATAAAAGCACGGCTGAGCTTGCCCGTCAAACAAAATTAAGGATGCCAAGATAATGCCTTTGATTGAACTGAAAAATATTGTCAAATCTTATCCTCTGGACGGATTTAATCTCAAAATCCTCAAAGGTATTTCTTTGGAAATTAATCAGGGTGAATTTGTGGCAATTATGGGTCCATCCGGGTCTGGAAAATCTACACTCATGAATATTTTAGGTTGCTTGGATAAGCCGACTTCCGGCAAATATGCCCTAGATGGCGTGAATGTGGAAAAAATGACCAATGACCAATTGGCCGAAATTCGCAATAAAAAAATTGGCTTTGTTTTTCAGGGATTTAATCTTCTTTCTCGCACAACTGCTATTGAAAATGTTGAACTTCCGATGATTTATGCCGGAGTGCCGGATGAAGAACGTTTTGAGCGTGCGCAAAAAGCCTTAAAAAGCGTGGGGCTTAAAGAAAGAATGCATCATATGCCAAACCAGCTTTCAGGAGGACAACAGCAACGTGTGGCCATTGCCAGAGCCATTGTTAATGATGCACCAATCATTTTTGCTGATGAGCCGACCGGTAATTTGGATACAAAAATGAGTGTAGAAATTATGGATTTATTTACCAAGCTCAATAAAGAAATGGGACGCACAATTATTTTGGTAACGCACGAAGAAGATATTGCTCTTTTTGCTGACAGAATCATTAAAATTGTGGATGGAGAAATCCATTCTGATGAAAAAGTCAAAAAGAAAAAGCAAGTTCAAAAAGATTTGTTTGCCGGAGAATAATCATGATACAGCTTAAAACTATTTTCAGTATTGCTCTGCGTGCCATTAAAGCCAACAAAATGCGTTCTGTTTTGACAAGTCTTGGCATTATTATCGGTGTGGCCGCCGTAATCGTGATGCTTTCTATCGGACATGGGGCGCAAATATCTATTAAACAAGATATGCAAAGTATTGGCTCTAATATTATGATTATTCGCTCAGGTGTTGCCACATCTAGCGGTGCCAGAGGCGGACATGGCTCTCAGCCGACCATGAAAAAATCTGACGGAGATGCCATCCAACAACGTATTGCCAAAATCCGTTTGGCGGCACCTGTCTTGGAAGAAACAACTCAAATTGTTTATGGTAATGCAAACTGGTCAACCGGTGTTACCGGAACAGATATCAGATATTTTCAAATTAAAGAATGGAACTTGGCATATGGGCGTTATTTTAATGCGTCAGATATTAAAAACGCAACTAAAAATGCCATTCTTGGTCAAACGGTTGTTAACGAGCTTTTTGGTGATGTTGATCCGTTGGGTAGAACCATTCGAATTAAGGGAATTCCGTTCCAAGTGATTGGTGTTTTGGAAGAAAGAGGTCAGAGCACAATGGGTATGGATCAAGATGATGTTGTCTTTATTCCTATTACCACGGCTCAGAAAAAAGTGATGGGTATTCAGTTTCCTGACCAAGTAAAGATGATTATGCTCCAAGCCATAGATGCTCAAAGCACATATACTTCGCAAGAAGAAATCAGAGAACTTTTGCGCCAACGCCATAATTTGGGCACCAATAAGGAAGATGACTTTGTTATCCGTAACCTGACGCAAATGATGGAGATGATGGAAAACTCGACCAAAGTGATGACCATTCTTTTAGGCTCTATTGCCGGAATTTCTTTGCTGGTTGGTGGTATTGGTATTATGAATATTATGCTTGTATCTGTAACAGAAAGAACACGCGAAATTGGTATTCGTATGGCCATTGGTGCAAAAGCATGGGACATTCGCTTGCAATTTTTAACCGAGGCAATGGTGCTTTCTTTATTAGGCGGGTTGATTGGTATTGTGATTGGTTTGTTTGCGGTGTCTTTGGTTTCTGCTTTTTCAACTTTTAAGGCCGTACCAACGCTTATGTATATTTTGTTGCCGTTTTCTTTTTCCGGCATTGTCGGGCTCTTCTTCGGGCTTTATCCGGCATACAAAGCGTCGTTGTTAAATCCAATCAATGCACTCCGCTATGAATAGTTAGCTTTTTCTATGGAAATCTAATACAGATTTTGCGGATAAATTGTTCGGTCACGTACCCCAAAGTACGCTCGCTCACAATTTTCCTTAAATCTTATTATCTTTCTCATATAAAAAACTAACTTCAAATGTTTTCTACGGGGAACTAATACAGAAACTGTGAATAAAATTTTCAATCATTTACTAATATGTAAACTCTTTCAAATTTTTTCTGGTTTCTTATTATTTCCCTTGTATAAACAATTTTCTTATCTATTGTTTTACGATTTTCCTTAAATCTTATTATCTTTCTCATATAAAAGACTAACTTCAAATTGTTGCTATGGGAGCAATACAGAAACTTATTTAGATAGTTGATATAAAAAAAGGCACTGTTAAAAAAACAGTGCCTTTTTGTAAATTTTTTTCTTTATTTATTCAAAAACTTTTCTGCTTCCAAAGAGGCAATGCAGCCAGAACCTGCCGCAACAACGGCTTGACGGAAGTTTGGATTTTGAACATCACCTGCGGCAAACACACCTTCAATGTTGGTTTGGCAGCTATCCGGTTTGGTTATTAAATAACCTTCTTCATTCATATCCAAAACGCCTTTGAACAAATCTGTGTTGGGGTGGTGACCAATGGCAATGAAAATGCCGTCAACTTGAATTTCTTTCTTTTCTCCGGTTTTAACATTTTTCAAAACAGCACCGGTAACACCTTTGGGCATTTCTCCCAAAACTTCATCAACAACGCTATCCCATTCCACTTTGATTTTTTCGTTTTTCAAAACGCGTTCTTGCATCACTTTGTCTGCGCGCAATTCATCACGACGGTGGATGAGGGTAACAGATTTTGCAATGTTTGATAAATATAAAGCTTCATCAGCAGCCGTATTTCCGCCACCAACAACAGCCACGTCTTTTCCGCGATAGAAAAAGCCGTCACAAGTTGCACAGCCGGACACACCAAAGCCTAAAAACTTTTTCTCACTTTCTAAGCCAAGCCAACGAGCAGCTGCTCCGGTGGCAATAATGACACAATCTGCAATAAAAGAATTGCCGTTTTCAGATGTGCAAACAAACGGACGGGAACTAAAGTCAACATGGCGGATGAGATCAGTTATTAATTCTACGCCCACATTTTGAGCTTGTTGCTTCATGCGTTGCATTAAATCTAATCCACCGATGGGTTCAGGAAAACCAGGGAAGTTTTCAATCTCTGTTGTGATGGTTAATTGTCCGCCTTCCTGATTACCGGAAACCAAAATCGGTTTTAATCCGGAACGTGCAGCATAAATGCCCGCTGTATAACCTGCCGGACCAGAGCCGATAATTAACATTTTTGTTCTAAATTCAGTCATGTTTATCTCCAAGAAAAAATATTTTTCTTAAACTACTTGTTTAAATTTGCTTTGGCAAGTTTTATCTGGAACTTATAAAAATAAAAAAACTGCCATGGAAGATGACAGTTTTTTTTATTTGTTTTTAGATGTAATTGATTTCTAAAATTTCAAAAGATTTCTTTCCGCCAGGTGCCATATATTCGGCAACATCTCCGACTTCTTTGCCAATTAAGGCTTTGGCTAAAGGTGAAGATAATGAAATCTTGTTTCTATCGATATCAGCTTCATAATCGCCGACAATTTGATATTCTTTTTCGGCGTCGGTATCTTCATCGGCAACCAAAACGGTGGCACCAAAGCGAACAACATCACATTTGCTTAATTTTGGGTCAATAACTTGCGCACGGCTCAAAACAGCCTCTAAATCTTGAATGCGACCTTCAATAAAGCTTTGTTTTTCTTTGGCAGCAGAATATTCAGCATTCTCTGACAAGTCACCATGAGAACGAGCTTCTGCAATGGCGGCAATGATATTCGGGCGTTCAACAGCTTTTAAGTTTTTCAACTCTTCTTCAAGCTCAATATAGCCCTGTTTGGTCAAAGGGAACTTTTCCATTTTACTTACCTCAACTTAAAAATTACTGATTTTAAAAAATCTTTGATAAAATAAAAATTAAACTGCGATGGAAACCATCACAGCTCAATTTTCTATCTCTTGTAATCAGAATATAGCGTGTTTATATTCGTATTGCAAGTGTTTTTATGAAAAGCCTTTTTTTCTGGGGGTAATTTTGAAAAAACGGCTATACAAAACAAATTGTCATGCTAACATAATTTCGTTTTGAATTATATGGAGGATATTGATGAAAAAGGTTCTTATGGCTTGTTTGAGCTCTGCTTTCCTTTTTGCTGCCGCTGATGCTTATGCTATTGATAGTACCGGTTGCGGTTTGGGCTCTATGGCTTGGCGTGGTCAAAGCGGTATTGCACCTCAAGTTTTGGCTGCAACAACTAACGGTTTGTTCTTTAACCAAACTTTCGGTATTACCTTTGGTACTTCCGGTTGCGATCCGAACGGTCGTGTAACAGGCGGTACAGGTAGAATGGTTTTGGCTTTCATGGAAAATAATATGGAGCAATATGCTCTTGATGCTTCTGCCGGTCGTGGTGAAACCATTGATACTTTGGCTGGTATTTTGAACATGGATAGCGCTAAACTCGGCGAAATTTCTAAACAAAATTTTGCATATATGTTTGATAACCAAAATGTTGATGCCGTTAATGTAACATTGAAACTTTTGGAAATTACCCAAGCATAATTTTATTTTGATAAGGTTCAAGGCTCTTTTGTGTCTTGAACCTTTTTTTTATTTGTGGTTTTTGATGAAAAAGTTTTGGCTTTCTTTATTTATCTTTTTATCTTCGACAAATGTTGCTTTGGCACAAGTTGAAAACTCTTTGGCTTGGCTTGCTTTGGTGCATTATCAAAAAGACGGAGATAAATATCAAAGCACAATAGATTCAGAAACATTTTTTTTAGCTCAAGACGGCAAAACCAACCCTAAGGCAGAATTGCAAGCCACCATTAACTTGTTTGAAAATACCAAAGATACGGAAAAGAAATGTTTGTTTCCGGCGCGCTATAAATTTTTGCAAAAAAACGGTCTTGTTTCAAAGCCTTTTCCAAAGTGCAAAGATTTAGAACAATTTTATGATGATTTGCGCCCTGCCGGCGTGACACTTTTGTTCACAGATGCCTATATGAATAATCCGTCTTCATTATTCGGACATACGCTTATCAGAATTGACACCGCTCGCAAAGGCACGCAACTTTTGGCGCATGGAGCAAACTATGGTGCTTTTACTGCCGGACAAGAAAACAGCGTGCTCTTTGCCGTTTGGGGTTTGACGGGAGGATATTTCGGCGGCTTTACCGTTAAACCATATTATGACATCATTAACACTTATAATAATATTGAAAACCGTGATATTTGGGAGCTCAATCTTGATTTTACGCCTGAAGAGTTAGACTTTTTTGTGGCGCATCTTTGGGAAGTGGGACACACACAAACCAGATATTATTTCTTTACGCAGAATTGTTCTTATATGTTGATGGAGGTGCTTGATGCCGTGCGTCCTTCTATGCAACTATCTAAGCAATTTCCAGTACAGACTATTCCTCTTGATACCATAAAAGCAGTGTTACAACGTCAAGGTTTGGTTAAAGATATTAATTATCGTCCATCACGACAGGCAAAAATCAAGCATCGCTACAAGATGATGAATGATAAACAAAAGGAACAATATTTAGAAATCATTCATGAGCAAGAGTATGATTTGGCAGACTTATCCGAAGCTGAAAAAGCAGATGTTTTAGAAACGGCTTATCAGTTTGTGCAATATCAATATGTGGCAAAAAATTTAGAACTGGCTGATTATCGTAAGCAAAGTTTCAAACTTCTGATGGCACGCAATAAAGTAACAGAGCAGGGAAGTATTGCCGAGCTCGATAAGGGTAAAGAGCCATATCTTACCCATGATTCCATGCGTGCCGAAATCGGAACCGGTTTTAGAAACGGAGAGGCTTTTCAAGAAATATCATATCGGCCTGCGTATCATTCTTTGACTGATGATAATTACGGATTTTTGCGTGGGGCGGAAATTAATTTTTTGAATGCGGCGTTTAGACATTATGATGAGCAAAATAAGACCGTATTACAAAAGTTTGATATATTGGGAATAAAATCCATTTCTCCGATGGATGCCATGTTTAAGCCTTTTTCTTATGAGATTAAATGGGATGTGGCCAGAGAATATAATCCTGAAACGGATGATGAAGGATATGTTACCAACCTCAAGGTTGGTACGGGGGCAAGCTATGCTATCACGGATGAGATTTGGACTTATGCGCAACTTAACAGCTATGTGGCATATGGTGGATTTTTGCCCGATAATGCTTATTTGGGACTAGGGGGCGCTATCGGTATTTATGCTGATTTTGATAAATGGCGTGTGCTTAGTGAGGCAGAACAAATTTATGCAACGGATAAGTTTGGTGAAAAGACTAAACTTAATGTTGAGGGCGCTTATACGCTTAATCGAAATAATGCTTTGGCTTTGCGCTATGAAAAAGAATGGCGCAGCGGTAAAGATATGGAAGAAAGTTTATTATCTTGGCGGCATTATTTTTAGATAATTTGCCTTGCAATTTTGAGACCAAGTGTTTATTCTCTAATCAATTGCATATTTAAGGAGAAAAAAGATGTTAAGAGATGATTTGCAAAATGCATTAAAAGAATCTATGAAAAATAAAGATATGACAACAGTTTCTGCCGTTCGTTTGATTATTGCCGGCATGAAAGAAAAAGATGTTGATGCCAGAGGTCGCGGTCAAGAAAAAGCAACTGATACTGAATTGTTGTCTATGATGCAAGGTATGATCAAACAACGCAAAGATTCAATCAAAATGTATTTGGATGGCAATCGTCAAGATTTGGCTGATAAAGAACAATCTGAAATTAATGTTATTGAAAGATTTTTGCCCAAACAATTAAGCGGTGCAGAAATGGAAAACGCCATTAAAGCCATTATTGCCGAAACAGGCGCTCAATCTATGAAAGATATGGGTAAAGTTATGGGCGCATTAAAGGCAAAATATGCCGGACAAATGGATATGGGTGCTGCTAACGGCATGATTAAAAACTTGCTCGGTTAATTTATTTATTATCTACATAAATGGCAGATTTACAAAAATTTTGCGATGAGCTTAGAGCTAAAGTGTCGATTGTTGATGTGGTCGGCGCTAAGGTTAAGCTCATTCGCAAAGGAAGAGAATATCAGGCTTGTTGTCCGTTTCATAATGAAAAAACACCATCTTTTACCGTAAATGAAAGCAAAGGTTTTTACCATTGCTTTGGTTGCGGTGCGCATGGTGATATTATTAAATTTGAGATGGATGCCAATAATCTGTCATTTATGGAAGCTATTGAAAAACTGGCTGAAAAAGCCGGCTTGCAAGTGCCAAGAGATTCTTATGTCAAACCCGAAGAAGTGGAAAAACGCAATTCTCTTTATGATATTATGGAACTTGCTTGTAAGTTTTTTGAAAAGTCTTTGCGTATGCCTGAGGGCGTAAGAGCGCTGGATTATCTTTCTCATCGTGGGTTTGGTGATGATATTATTCAAAAGTTTCGTTTAGGATATGCGCCAAACAATAACGGACTGAAAACTTATCTCGCTTCAAAAGGGGTGAATGATAAGGAGATGAACGAGCTTGGTCTTTTGACTATCCCAGAAGATAAAACACGTCGTCCGCATGACTTTTTCCGTGATCGGGTAATGATTCCGATTATGGATAAACGCGGTAAGGTGATTGCTTTTGGCGGACGTATTATGGGTGATGGTCAGCCCAAATATCTTAACTCTCCTGAAACCCCCGTGTTTAATAAACGCCGTATTCTTTATAATCTGAATAATGCCAAAGATGCCGGATATCAGGAGAAAAAACTGATTATTTGTGAAGGATATATGGATGTTATCGGTATGGATAAATATGGTATCCATTATGCCGTGGCTCCTTTAGGAACAGCTTTGACAGAAGAACAAATTCAAGAAGCTTGGCGTGTGGTTGATGTTCCGACTTGTTGCTTTGACGGAGATTTAGCTGGACAACGTGCTGCTATTCGTTCAATTGATAGAGTGTTGCCAATTTTGAAAGCCGGCAATTCTTTGCAATATGTATTCTTAAAAGGGGCAAAAGATCCTGATGAGTTCTTAAAAACACTCGGAAGGGAAGCTTTTGATAAAGCAATTAGCGAAACAATTCCACTGAAAGACTTGTTGTGGAATAAGAACATTGAGGGCAGAGAAACCTCAACTCCCGAGCAAAAAGCTTTGGTGGAAAAAAACATAAAAGAAGAAGTGGCAAAGATTACCGATGAAACTGTGCGCAATTATTATATCCAAGAAATGCAAGACAAAATATATAATGAGCTTGGAAAAGGGGCAAGCTGGCGCAAAAGACAAAAAGCCATGCAAGAACAAAGTGAAGTAAAGCCTCAGTCTTATGTTGCTCCACAGTATCCTAAAAAATATATGCCTCGTCAGAATTTTGCCGAGAAAAAATCTGCTTATGCGCATCAGGCAAGTTTGGCTACATCTAAAGTTGATTTGGATGAATTAGTGGCAAAATATGTTATTTCTGCTTTGGTTTTATATCCGAATTTGATTGAAGAATATGAAGAAAAGCTCATGAACTTTAATGTGGTTCATCCGCAATTAAAGGCTATTTTGGATTGTGTGCTTGATGTGGTTCAAGATGAAATTCCCGAAAATTTTGAAGCCATGTTAGAATATTTGAAAACAAAAGGCTTGGCTCAAGCCGTTGATACATTTTTAGAGTTTAAAATGCTCAAAATTCAAAATCCGAACGATATGCGTATGCGTGAAAATTTGGATTTAAGAATATTAGAAACTCAGCTCAGACAATTGGACGCTGAAATTAAAGATTGTTTGAAAATTATGCAAACGGCGCAAACATTGCCCGATGATGTCTATAAAAGATATGAAAACCTAAAAAAAGAAAAAGAGAATTTGTTAAATAGTCAGGATTTTGACTAGCGCCCCTTTAATATATGTTATTTTTTTATATATATAATAAAGTCAATACTTGACAAATTGATAATAAGAATTTAGAACGACTAAAGCTAGCAAATTATATAAAATCGATTTTAAAGGAATATTCATGTCAGATTTAGATAGTCCAGATCTTTATGAAGGCACAATGAGCGATACCACCTTGATTGAAAGCTTGGGTAGCGCTGTTAAACGTTTGCTTGATAAGGGTCGTGTGCGTGGTTTTATTACTGTTGAAGAATTAAACAGAGCCTTGCCTCCAGAAAAAGAATCTTCTGAAAATATTGAAGAAATTATGTCCAGCATCACAGATCTGGGTATTAGCATTGTTAATGAAGCTGATGCCGAAGATTATGATGACGATGATGATGTAGAAAATTCTGATGATTATGATGATTATGACGGCGGAAATTTTGATGAAAAAGAACTTGGCCGCAGTGATGATCCTGTCAGAATGTATCTTAAAGAAATGGGTACGGTTGAGTTATTGTCCCGTGAAGGTGAAATAGCTATTGCCAAACGTATTGAAGCCGGAAAAACCGTTATGATTGACGGCCTTTGCGAAAGCCCGATGACTTTGAAAGCTATTTCCGGTTGGCGCGATGATTTGGTTGAAGGTCGTATGCAACTCCGTGATATCGTCGATTTGGAAATGATGTACGGCGATGATGCAGATGCTCTTGCATTTGAAGAAGATATGGCTGCAACAACCGTTGACGATTTTGAAAAAGTTGCAGAAGAAATTGAAGAAAAAGATAGTCTTGATGACATTGATGATGACATCACCGATGATATGGAATTAGATGATGCCGATGATGATGTTGAAGATGATGCCGATGATGTGGACGGTGAGGGACATTCTGCTTCCGGTGACGAAGATGATGATGAAGGTGTATCAGGCAGAATTTCTGCTTCCGTCGCCGCTATGGAAGAAGCTCTTATGGAGCCGGTGTTAGAAATTTTGAATAAAATTTCCAGCTACTATGATGATTTGAAAAAAATTCAAAGTCAACGCGTGGCTGCTATTATTGCCGGAAAGAGCATTACTCCGAGTGTTGAGAAAAAATATATTCAAATGAAAAAAGAATTGGTTGAATTGATGAGTTCTATTCATTTGAATGCCGTTCGTGTTGAACAATTGGTTGAGCAATTAAACGAAATTAACCGCCGCTTGATGGGCTTGGAAGGAAAGCTCCTTCGTTATGCTTTGTCTTGCAAAATTAAACGTGAAGACTTTTTGGAAGCTTATCAAAAGTCTGAGCTTGACCCGAATTGGCTTGAAAAAATTTCTAAAAAAACAGATAAACACTGGAAAAACTTTGTTGAAAAATATGGCAAAGAAATTCAGGAATTGCGCGACAATGTTGCTCAAATGGCAACAGAATGCGGTTTGCCGATTAGTGAATATCGCCGTATGGTAGATACCATTAAGAAAGGTGAACGTGAAGCTGAACGCGCTAAAAAAGAGATGATTGAAGCTAACCTTCGTTTGGTTATTTCTATTGCCAAGAAATACACCAACCGCGGTTTGCAATTCTTGGATTTGATTCAAGAAGGTAACATCGGTTTGATGAAAGCCGTTGACAAATTTGAATATCGTCGCGGTTATAAGTTTTCAACTTATGCAACATGGTGGATTAGACAAGCTATTACCCGTTCTATTGCAGACCAAGCTCGTACAATTCGTATTCCGGTTCATATGATTGAAACAATCAATAAACTCGTTCGTACTTCTCGTCAGATGTTGGCTGAGATGGGACGTGAGCCTGTACCTGAGGAATTGGCAAAACGTTTGTCTATGCCTTTAGAAAAAGTTCGTAAGGTTATGAAAATTGCAAAAGAACCGGTTTCTTTGGAAGCTCCGGTCGGTGATGAAGAAGATTCTTCATTGGGTGATTTTATTGCAGATGAAAGCGCATTACAGCCTTTGGATTCTGCAATTCATTCCAACTTGAAAGAAACTTGCACCCGCATCCTTTCATCATTAACCCCGCGTGAAGAACGTGTGTTGCGTATGCGTTTTGGTATTGGTATGAATACAGATCATACCTTGGAAGAGGTTGGTCAACAATTTAACGTTACGCGTGAACGTATTCGTCAAATTGAAGCCAAAGCATTGCGCAAATTAAAACACCCAAGTCGTTCTCGCAAGTTGCGTTCTTTCTTGGATAACTAAGATAAAATCCTCCGCTTAAAAAACGGAGGATTTTTTTTGTTGACATTTGGTTGAACAGTGAGTATTTGTTAGTTAAATTTTGAATTATTAGAAAATAGATATGTATAAATAAACAGAAATGTTTAGAAATTTGAATAATCTTATGTATCCATGTTAGCCACGTAAAAGTGTTTGAATATCAAGAGCGCTTGATAGGGTTAGTTAAAAGTTCGTGATGAATTTTTATTAGCTTAAGTGAGACAACATATTTTTTTAATTTTGCAGTACTTACTTTTATTTGGATATATGCCTTGTTCCTTTTTCTAATATTCTCTGTTTATGGTGAGACACTCAAGTTTTTATGGCTTGGGTGTCTTTTTTTTGTTGACATTTTGTTAAACGATGAGTATTTATTGTCTGCATTTTGAATTATTAAAATATACATATGAGATAAAAAAATAAACAGAAATATTTAGAAAAGTATAGAACAACCCTGTGTAATTATTTGAAATAAAACAATATCAAGAGCGCTTGATAGGGTTAGTTAAAAGTTCGTGATGAATTTTTATTAGCTTAAGTTTAAATTCCATCGTTTCTATTTTTTTATCATAATTTACTGGTATTTAATGCTTCCGTTCTATCTTTTTAATATTCTCTGTTTATGGTGAGACACTCAAGTTTTTATGACTTGGGTGTCTTTTTTTGTTGACATTTGATAATGCAGTGAGTATCTTCTGCCTGATTTTTGAATTATTAATATATATATAAGTTATGGAAATAAACGGTATTTGGAAAAGTGCAGAACAATCTTTTGTAAGTGCATATGACTTTGCAAATGATGTTATTAATGGGAAATTGGTTCTTTCTTCTTTAGAGCATGGACGTTTGTTTAGCCTTTTGAAGTTGTGGATTAATGCCTTAAAAAATATGATAGAACACACATCTGATGCAGAAATGTTGAAAGATTTTCAATTGTATCAAGAGCGCTTGATTGCGGTTAAACAAGAGTTCGAGATGAATTTTTGTTAGCTTAAGTGTTTTTGTTTTTATTTTTACATTAATTAGTGGTATCAATACCTTTGTTCCTTTTCTAATATCTCAGTTTACGCTAGACACTCAAGTTTAATAGACTTGAGTGTTTTTTTATTTTAAATTATAAAAGATGAGAAGGAGAAAATTTATGACAATATATACTGAGCAAGATAAACATGATATGGAGATTGCATTTGATGCAAGAAATGCATCTCGTTTGCAAGAGTTGATAGATTTTTGCAAAATTTCGGGTTTCAAAAAAATAGGGGTTGCCAATTGCAAAGGTGTGCAAGCTTATGCAGATAAGTTTGTAAAAAAATTATCTGAAGCAGGATTTGAGGTTTGTGCCATTAATTGTAAGCAAAGCGGTTTAGATGGAGCTGAAATTTGTGAACGCATGGTAGGACCAAGTTGTGATCCGATTTCTCAAGCAAATTATTTAAATGAATGTCAGACAGATTTTAATATTAATTTTGGTTTATGTTTGGGGCATGGTTTATTGTTTCAGAAATATTCAAAAGCACTGGTTACCACTTTTTTAGTTAAATCAATGGGGAATAATCATAATATTTTAGAATTGTTAGATTAAAAAAGTTATTGACAAATAAATTTAACAAGAATATTGTGATTTTTGTCTATTTTATTATTTATAAATTAAAAAAATTTTTAGTTATGGAAAGAAAGATTTTAGTGTCTTCTGCAGAGCAGGCTCTGGGGTTGATGAAAGCGTTTTTGGTATCTAATATGTTAGATAATGAGCTCGCTGTGTTTGATAAAGATGCACAAGAGCCTCAGTATCAGATTAAATTTGGATGGTTTTCTCGTGATTTGGAAGATGATGATATGGTCGGAAGTCCATGTTTTGTCTGCGACTATGAGGGAATGTTGCCGGGTAGTAAAGAGCCTATCAGCGGTGTTGTGTATGTTAAGGTGTTTGCATCAAAAGATGCTAATTTAACAAAGATGCATATCCTAACACCGCAGAAAAGAGTGTTCTTTGATGAAATTGAGGACGGAGAATGCTTTAAAATGGAAGATCCAATCGGAAGATACGAAAAAGAGGACTTTATCTATAAAGATGGAGTGGTTTCTAAAAAGTAAGATTTCCGAAACTGAACTCTTGTTGCGTGAGCAACAAGAGTTTTTTTTGTGCCATACAAAAATAAGTTCTTGACTATCTATAATGAATATCATATGTTCTTACCTGACAACTGGCGGGCCCTTAGCTCAGTTGGTTAGAGCAGGCCGCTCATAACGGTCTGGTCGTTGGTTCGAGTCCATCAGGGCCCACCATAAAAAATCCCTTCCCAAAGCGGAGGGGATTTTTTTTATGAAGACATGATAACTAAAATATATTAGGCGTTGGACTTGTAGGAATAAAAATATAACACTGGTTAAGTACTGGATTGCAGATAGGCAATAAAGTCATCTTATTGCTGCTTTAGTCAAAGTGAACTTATTGAAGACTAATAGTGCGAGATTTGTGACTAAGAATAGATCTTTAGGAATTACTATCAAAGTTCTTTTCAATATGGGGAGGATTTTTTATTGAAAAAATAATAAAACAGATAACGCATTTTTTTTCTTAGCTTGTCTGATAGCAAATACATTAAGACCTGCATAAAAAATATAAACGGTATTTAGCCTTATTTGTGAATCGGTGTATCATGATAATCTCAATGATACACCGAAAAGTATAAATGAAATCGAGCTTAACAGTGCATCTATGATAAGATGTGTCGATTTTTTATAAATCGATGAAGAGTTAACCAATTTACCCCTAAAATGCGAGCTATTTCAGCTTTGCTAATGTTATTAAGTAATAATTTTTCTATTTTTTCTTCTTGTCCAAAAAGTTTTCTAGTTCCTTTTCCTTGAGGCCTTCCTAGTTTTTTTCCTTCGGATTTTACTCTTTTTAGAGCTTCTTTTGTTCTTTGGCTGATTAAATTTCTTTCTATTTCAGCTGAGAGAGAAAATGCAAAAGCCAAAACTTTAGATTGAATATCGCTTCCTAAACGATAATTTTCTTTTAATGTCCATATCTGACATCCTTTATCCAAACAAAAATGTAAAATGCTCATAACTTGTAATAAATTTCTTCCTAAGCGAGAAAGTTCAGTTGTGATTAAAATATCGTCTTTTTTTAGTTTGTTTAAGAGATTGTTGAGCTTTCTTTTCTTGATATTTGTTTTTGCAGATAAAGTTTCTTCAACCCAATGCTCTATAATTAGATTGTTTGTTTTGGCAAACTGCTCAATTTCAAATTTTTGATTGATAGTATTTTGGTGATCAGTTGAACAACGAATATATCCATAAATCATCTCTTACTCCTTAATTATTTAAATTAAAAATTTTTTTTGTAAGTTGATGATTCTATTAATAAACCTCCGTTTTTGTATACATAAAATATAATCGATTATGTAAATTTCTATAACTTCAAAAGCTTTGATTTTTTTAAGAATTTTGCAAAATAAAAGTTGACTTCAAATTATTAGTGGTTAGTATAATGACTAACTTATAAACGGAGAATTTTGAATACCGAGTTTGATATGTTTATTGGATACATACCACATAATGAAGATCAAGTAGACTTTGCTGATCAATATCAAAGGCTTGCATCATTTGCAAAAGAGCAAGGCATTGAAATAGGCTGTGTTCACTCTAGTGAGAGTTTTGAAAATATTAAAAATATTATTCAAGCAGATTGTGAAGGTATCCTTATTAACAAAATAAGTAATATTGGTTCTTATTTGCTAGATGTAAAACAAAATCTTCAGTTCTGCAGAGAAAGAAATCTTAAACTATTTTCTATTGATGATGGTTATAGTTTTGATACTTCTAACTTAACTAAAGATTTTTTCAAAGGGATGGACATTGCTATTGATATTCGCAGTCATTTAATTTCACAATCTACGAGAAAAGTTTTACACCAGCGTAAAAAAGAAGGTAAAAAACTTGGTCGTCCATTCGGCGCAAAAGTTAAATCAAAACTAGAAAACAATTCGGTAGAAATATTACAAATGCTTGACGCTGGTATTTCAAAGTCAGAAATAGCCAGAAAATTAGGTATTAATCGTGCATCAATTTACGCTTTTGCCAGAAGACGTGGAATTCCTTTTAGTCGCGGAGATAAATGAAAATGATTAAATTTGGAAGTCTTATTACTAAAATGTCTTCAGTTTTTGTAGAGGTGATATTTTTATTTTTAATAATTAATCATTTTTTCATATCTTTTGATGGC
The DNA here is from genome assembly GCA_944392265.1 of uncultured Alphaproteobacteria bacterium. Classification (GTDB taxonomy): domain Bacteria; phylum Pseudomonadota; class Alphaproteobacteria; order RF32; family CAG-239; genus CAJLXD01. The sequence continues at coordinate 40,678 of CALXWC010000014.1, forward strand.
AAAAATAGTCTTAGATTTATAATTGTTAGTCTATTTTTATTATATCTATCAGTTTGTTCAATTGTAGTTGAATATGAAGAGGCTACTGAATACAAAATTTCTTTATTTGAAAAAACTTGGCTTGTATTTATATCTCCTGTTTTATTTTTTATTTCGCTTATCTTTCTAATCTATTTTAATGCTTTTATATCAGTTGAATATACAACAATAGTTAATGGAAACGTAATTTTCTTGTGGCTTGCTTTAATTTTATTAAACGGAAAAACAAGGTCTATTTATGAAGATAAACAGAATGATTTATCACGTTTATATGATGGGGTAAATCATGACTAAGATTATGTTAGTGAGAGATCGTAATACATTTAATACCAAATGGGTATGTAATTTTGCA
>CALXWC010000015.1 GCA_944392265.1 uncultured Alphaproteobacteria bacterium
TGCAAAATTACATACCCATTTGGTATTAAATGTATTACGATCTCTCACTAACATAATCTTAGTCATGATTTACCCCACAACTTTGACGAGAAATACATAGAACAAAACAGGAAATATTAATAATTTAAGCTTATTTTTCAGGCTAAATAAAAGATTATCTTTGATGTTTTGTAAACAAGTACTGATATTGCTGATTTTCTTAGCAAGGATTCCCTTATGACCAAATTGCATAAGATTTTTTATTTTTTTGAAATTATTCACTTTATATACGCCCTCAAAAAGTAAGCCTTTTCTCCTTATAAAGGAGTTAAGCTTTTGAGATTGATCAACATAATCTGGCTGATCGTTATTATTTTGCGTATACCCAATGAACATTTAATGACTGTCTTCAAAAAAACCATCGTTTATTTTATACAATTTTCGGAATCCATATTACATAGATTCATTTTAATTGCAAGATAAAAAAATTTTTAATTTTTTCTCCAAAAACAAAGGTTTTTAGCTAGATATAACTCGTTATGCATAAACTTCTAATGCAATATATAAAAGTGTTTTTATCCTTCAGGCTTTTCATTAAATATACTAAAAAAATTAACAAATCTTCATTCAACTCATGCTTTTTCGATGATTATCTTTCTAAACGCCTTTCAGCCATACGGATTTGACTATTAGTACGATTTTGAGGACGATCTTTAGGAGTAAATGAAACCTGATAAACTTTTGTTCCGTCACTCATAACGTGATCAATATCACCAATTTTCAAATCTACCAAGCCTCTTGCAGACATTGCCTTCATATAGCGCAAAGACGTATTATCTCTAAGCTCAGCAGACCATTCACCTCCAATAGACTTAACTTTCTTAACCATTTCGTTAAGTAACTTTAATGAGCTTGCATTTTTATCTTTTCTATATTCAGGTAAAACCGCCATATCATAAATGCTATGCTCTTTTTCACTCCAAACCACATACCCGACGACAACATCTTTATCTTTAAGCAACAATCCTTGCGGATCACTTTCGGGAAGTTGCAACATGCGATCTCCTTCAGGGAAACAAACATTGGATATTCGTTTCATTGCCGTAATATCTTCATTGAGCGCTCCAACCACATAAATATCTCCATGATTATAGTCAACCGGTGAAGCATTCGGATTATTAAGCATCAACTTTTGAGTGGCGGCATCTGTATAACCGGAATAACAAGAATTTAAATGCACAGGATTTTTCTCTTGTTGAAAATCTTTAAGAGTTGCATCTTGGTTTCCGACCCCAACAGTAATTTTTGCATAATTTTGCTTAGCTAAATAAGGTAAAGTCTTTTTATAAACATCAATAATTTTAGGAGAATATTGATAATCACCGATAGCTTCAATATTATCAAAACAAAATGCTTTATAATATTCCCCGTCTTGTTTAATTTTACTCTCCCAAACCCAAGATCCGGCAACAATTCGTCCATCACTATTTTCGACCACGAAAAGCTGTGAAAAAGGATCTCTCACTGAAGAAACGGCACAAGTTCTACCAACACCCTCATAATGTTGGCAACAATCTGTCCATTTTCCAAAGAAACCAATTCTGGGATCATCTCTTGGTAAAAACCTACCAGTCAAGTTATCGGAAGAAAATTGTTGTGAAGAATCAATTAATTCCGGAACTTGCAAACCTTGTTCATAAATTTTTTCATAATTTTTATAAACACGTTCATCAATACCCCATCGTGCCGCTTCCGAAGCAAAAGATGGATATTTTGCATCCAAATATTTTTTTGAAGAAACAATCGACAATATGTCCTTATATTTTAATTTTCTTTCTTCTGGAGATAAAACAGACCAAACTTTTGCTACGCCCTCAAATTCGGCAAAAGGACGATATTTTACGCTTCTTTCATTATCGCGATAAAACAAATGTTTATCAATAAGCTCCATAAATTTTGCACTATCTTTTCTCAAAACATTATTCGGAAGCCAATAAACAGCATCATGAATATTCATTGTTTTCAATGGCTCTTCATTTTCTGTTTTAGTTTCATTAATTTCTTTGACCACTTGATTAAATTTATCAACCTTTTTCAAATAACGAAGGTAATCATTCCCAAAACAAGCTCCCATTTTAAAAGACGCCGGAACCAACCAATTCATATTTGATTGATAATCTTTACGAAGAGCCAAAACTTTTTCATTTTTAGAGTTCGTGTCAGTTCCGGTAATATCAATATAATATTTCTGCCAAAGCTGTTTGGCTTGCGGATTTTTGGAAAATACTTTCACTAAATCAGACAAAATATCATCATTGTTTTTAGCCCTAAACTCCAAAATCATAGAAGGAGGAAACATTGCTAACTGTGAGCGCATAAAACCATCAACTTTAGCATTATTTCCCACCACAAAATCTACCAAACAACGTTTTATTTGATTATCGTTTGCATCAAGGGTTTGCCCTATTTTTTGCAAAACTTCAGAACGATCAAGTTTCAATAAATTATCAAATTGTTCTTGAGTTGCCGGACGAACAACTATCATCAAAAACTTTTGATATAAACGTATATCTTTTGGAACATTGATATCACCAAATTCCAACTTATAATTTTTAAATTCTGTTTCTACTGTTTTATTAGTCTGCTGAGTATAAGTTAAGCCCAGCAATTTATCATAACTAAATTGTCTTTGTTTTGCATTCAAATCGGGCCATAATTTTACAATTTCTTTAAGATGAACTATCGGTATATATTTTTCATTTCCGGCACCATCTGCTGAAAATAAATTTTTTTCTAAGAAATGCGCAAAATCGGCATATTGTTCATCAGATAATCCGGATGGAACCCACCGCAAGGCATCTGATAAACGATATTCATTATTTTCATCAGCCAAAGCGGCACGAGCATATTTTTCTAATAATTCTTCAGATGGAAACAATTTATGTAAATTTGTAGCCATTCTCAGTGCTGATAAAACATAATCCGTAACTTCCTGTTTATTATCAACTAAAATTTGATCTTTAGAACATTTAAAATATTTTTCAAACTTCTCAAAATTTTTATTCAATTGTTCTTCATTTATAGAATACATTTCTTTAAATGAAACAGATTGCACCAAGTTAAAAAACAATTTTTTATCTATATTAGGACAGGTTAAAGATAAAACACGTCCTCTTGTTGAGAAATTATCATGACAATAATGAAGTACGGCTTGTTTCCAACCCATTTCTTGTGCTTTTTTCATTTCTTGCCAAAACATGTCTCTTAAATCATTTTTAGAAAGATTTTTCGGATTATTTGCCTGCATATCAGAAAATATTGCACCGGCGACCATTCTTGCTTCCAAAGGCATCTTGCCTATCATTTGTGCTTCTTTTTTCCAAATATGAGGATTAATTTTCCATGTTTTACAAGCATCATATAAATTTTTAACACTACCTAAACTATCTAGCGACACAACACGAGCTTCTACAGCAGAAGCAACAACATCACGCATCCAAGAAGGCATATTTATTTTTGCAAGCGGCATCAAAGAAGCTGGGTAAAGATTATTATATTCAAAAAAATAAGTTTTAGGTTTCTTATTATGCGTATAAAAAAGGTCAACCACTGACTTCACTTGCTCAATGTTATCAGGTGTTTCAAGAAGAATATCATTAATTAACCATGGATTTTGTTTTTTTATTTCTTTAAGTTGTTCATCTGCATCAATCTGTTTTGCAATTCTGTTTTGTTGGAAGCCTTTATTTGATAGTTCCCAAGCCTTTTTATCTGAGATATCCAATGGAAACGCTTCTTCAATTTTTTTAACCACATCAGGAAAATCCCGTCTGTCTTCTTCATCAATTGCATCATAACGCCATAATTCGTTTCTATTTGTTCTTGCAAAATTCAAATATTTATCTTTTTCAAGCAACAAAGAATCAAAAATCTGCTCTGATTTCTGACGAAAATCATCACTTTGCATTGATTGAAATACATCTTCATAAGTATCTTGCTCTGTTGTATCAAATATCTTATCCTTATATGCCCTTAAAAAAACAAATCGCGCTATATTGATATCCCTTAACTCATTGGTAAAAACTTGTTTTCTAGGTGTTCTGTCTATAAGATTTTTGTGGTCAAGATAAAAATCCGTAAATTCTTTTCCAAATACCTGATGCAATAAAGGCAAGTGTTTTTCTTGTACCTTGGGAATATCTCGCAATGCATTGATAAGCACAATGGGAGAAAAAGAAGAAGAAAGCAACCTCTCAGAATATGCGTCCCATGCGACATCATTTTTTAATGCAAAGTTTAAGTACAAATTAAGAGGCCCGGATTTATCGCTTAAACGATAAGATTTTTCCATATTTAATATCAAATTTTCTGCATCTTCGTCATCAAGCTCTCCGGCCATCTTAGACCAAAAAATATTACGATGAGAGATTGATACATCATCTTCATGTTCGAACATATTTGGCAATGCGCGCAATAAAACTTCGGGAGAAACATTATATTTTTTAGCAGAAAGATTTAAATTATTAAGCTCTGCCAGCTTTGCTTTAGATTTTAAATCATTATCAGATAAAGTACTGTCATCAAAATCTTGTATTTTATCCGTATTAAGAAGAGCTTGTCTAAATTCCTCAAAATTTTTAAAACCTATTTCTTCTAAATAAGCATCAAAGTTATCTTCAGACATGGCAACTTCTCCTTCTTGAATACATAATACTTAAATGGATAATATCATTTTTTTTACAACAAGTAAAGTTTTCATCGCTCCCAAAAAATTTGCTTGTATTTCATATTGTCATGTATATTATCTTGAGCATATAGATTTCATTATGTTGTATTAAAAGAGGTTTTCATGAAAAAAATAGCTGTCGTCGGTACCGGTATTTGGGGAACTGCTTTGGCCTTGACTGCCGCCAGAGCCGGAAATCAAGTTCTTTGTTGGGCCAGAGAACAAGAAGTGGTTGACGCCATCAATCAAAAACATGTTAACAAGCTGTTTTTGCCGGATATACCTCTTCCGGATGCAATTCGGGCAACCAATAACATGGAAGATATTTTTGAGTTTGCTGATGTTGTTTTGCTTACGGCTTCCGCTCAGTGGACACGAGCAACACTTAAATTAATGAAACCTTTTGTAAAAGAAAGCACCATAATTGTTCTGTGTGCCAAGGGAATTGAAGTTGACACTGGTAAAATGCTTTCTGAAATTGTAGATGAAGAAATTCCCGAAGCTACAATTGCCATTCTTTCCGGACCGGGATTTGCCATTGATGTTGCGCAATGCAAATTAGCTTCTGTTACGATTGCATGCGCCAAAGATGGTATTGCCACACAATTAGCAAACATGCTCGGAACACCGTATTTTCGCCCCTACACCACAACAGATATGATTTCTCCGCAAGTTGGAGGAAGTGTTAAAAACGTTATAGCTATTGCTTCCGGCATTGTTGAAGGCGCAACATTAGGAGATGGCGCAAGAGCTGCTTTAATTACCCGTGGTTTTCATGAAATGTCTAAATTTGCCAATGCTTTGGGTGGTTCGCTTACAACCATGATGGGAATGTGTGGTTTAGGAGATTTGGTATTAACGGCAAGCTGCTCTCAATCTCGCAATTTTAGCTTTGGCTATGAAATTGGTGTTCAAGGACATGCAAAGAAATTAATTGAAGAAAATACACGTACTGTTGAAGGAATTTATACAGCCAAAGCCGTTATAAAAAGAGCTCACGAACTTAACATTGAAATGCCTATCTGTGAAATGGTTTGTCAAATTCTTTTTAACGATATGTCTCTTAAAGATGCAATGTCAGGGCTTATGTCCAGACCATACCGAGAGGAAGGTTTTTAACTTCTGTCTTTCAGTTTCAAAAACAAGACGTTATAGCGTTAAATCTCTATAAATCAATAGATAATTTTGGTTTTGATATTGACTTTACAAAATATTGTTTATATAAAGAAGGCACAAAAATATAATTATAAAATTATGAAAAATACCATGAAAGTAGCTATTTGCTATGATTTTGACGGAACTCTTGCTCCGGGTAATATGCAAGAATACGGCTTTATGGAAGCTTTGAATATGAAGGCAGATGATTTCTGGAAAAAATCAGATACTTTATCCGATGAAACCTCTGCAGATAAAAATCTTTGTTACATGCTCACCATGTTAAAAGAAGCAAATGCCAGAAATGTTTCTTTCAGAAAAGACAATATGGCAAATTTTGCAAAAAACATTCCTTTTTTCAAAGGTGTAGAAACTTGGTTTGAAAGAATAAATGCTTACGCGCGTCAACAAGGAATTGAACTTCAACATTTTTTGCTTTCATCGGGGCTAAAAGAAATTATATTAGGATGTCCCATAGCCAAAGAGTTTACAAAAATTTATGCTTGCTCGTTTTTATACGATGCCAACGGTGTTGCCATATGGCCGGCACAAGTTGTCAATTACACAACCAAAACGCAATATTTATTCAGAATAAATAAGGGCTGTTTGGACGAGAGAGATATTTCGGTTAACGAAAAAACACCACACGAACTGCGTGAAATTCCTTTTCAACAGATGATGTATGTTGGTGACGGGTTAACAGATGTTCCTTGTATGACAACGTTGCGTAAATTTGGCGGTAGTGCAATTGCGGTTTACAAGCCCAAAACTAAAAACGCCAAAAGACGAGCCGAAAAGTTATTAAAGGATAATCGCGTGGACAATATTGCCATTGCAGATTATTCTGAAGGTGGAAAAATGGAAAAAATTGTAAAAGCTTGGCTAACCAAAATCAAAGCAGATAGCAATCTGAAATCTTAGTGAACAAAGTCAAAACTTGCTATTCTTCGTTAAGAATAGCAAGTTTTTTTATTATATCAACCAAAGGTCCAAATATTTCTACTGATGAGCACTTGCGTAATAATATACGCTGTATACAAAATAAGGAAAAAGCTTCCCTCCACACGACTAATGGTGGCTCTGGTCATAATCACCGGATAGAGTAATAACGCCGCCAAAAGCATAATCCATAAATCATAAACAACTATCTGTCTGGAAACTTCCACATCCGTAACAATGGAGGTAAACCCCATAATACAAACAATATTCCAAATATTAGAGCCCAAAACATTTCCAAGAGCCACGCCATTTTGTTTACGGATAGCCGCCATCAATGTTGTGGCCAGCTCCGGCAAAGATGTGCCAACAGCAATAATTGTTAAACCGATTGTTTCTTCAGAAATTTGAAAATATCGAGCAATATCAACGGCACCTTTAACCAAGATATCCGCTCCTAAGATAACACCGGCCAACCCCAAAACCGTGGTTGCAATCACAACATTCCACCCTTTTGAAGCTATGGGGCTAAGAACTTCGGCACCAAAATCTCCTTTTCCGGAATTAAGATAACTGTAATAAATAAAAGAGATAAGTAAGCAAACCAAAACAATACCATGCCAAAGAACCAACTTTCCGCTAATGGAAAACAGGGTAAAAATCACAGTAATCAAAAGCAAAAATCTATAATCTCTTAAAAATATTCTTCTTCGACATTTAATTGGGAAGACCACGGAAGACACACCCAAAATCAATAAAATATTGGCAATATTAGACCCAACAACATTTCCCATGGCAATTCCGCCGGCATTATTCAAGGCTGCTTTCAAACTCACCACAAATTCAGGAGCAGATGTTCCCAAAGCCACAATGGTTAAGCCCACAATAACGGTCGGTATTTTTATCTTGTTTGCAATGGCAACCGAACCTCTGACAGTATATTCGGCACCATAAATAAGCAAAACAAGACCAACCAACAAACATATAAACGAACTAAGCATTTTTTTATAAACCTATCAAGCAAAAAACTAATCATAATTTAATTTCAATCTCTTATATCTAAGGATTATTGGTCTGTTCACACAAAGTCAACCACCATAATCAAATAATCCCAAAACAAAAGCCGATTCAAAAGAACCGGCTTTTGTTTAACTTTTTTAACCTGCACTAAAAATAAGTGTCTCGCTTTTAGATTTTATAATCATTTCTAAAACCTTTTGATAGCAAATAAAATCAATAGATTTACTGGGGCGACGATAATCACTTCCCTCCACCCATACTTGTTTGCCATAGGCCATTCGATAACGATATTCATTCTCAGATATTGACGTATAAACATCATCGAAAGTCCAATAAATCATCGGAATTTTAATACTTTCTTGCAATTTCACATCCAATGATTGGAATAATTCTTCAGCCAACAAAACCAAATAAGGATAATTTTTGCTATTTTCAATCAATTTAGGAATAAACTCTGTTTTCAAATTTTGAGGCAAATCAGCCATAAAATTTTTAAGCTTTCCAAAACACTCATGCCGTTCATTTTCCAGCCACCATGAAATTTCGCAAAAATATTTTAACAGGTTTTCAATTTGAGGACTCACTTTATTAGTTTTACTCAATGTCGACATAAACTCTTGTTTAATAATCGATGGATTAGTTGTCTTTAACATAATACAAAAAATTATAGGTTATCAAAGTCAAAATAAAAAAACTTCTGACTTAAGTCAATAACAAAAGCTTTTTCTGAATACAAAGCTAATTTAGGTTTTCTTCCCCATCATAATAAAAAACATCTCCCAATGCCTGATAACGAACAACATCTTTAAACGAAGATACGGAATAAATCATCACGACAATACCTTGGGAGCGCAATTGCTGAATTTTATCTTCAAAAATTTGAGCATTTGAAAGGCTAATTGTTACAATATCATAGTGATTTTGAATAGCGATATCAAAATTATTAACATTACATACATCATCTTCATTGCATATATTATAAGCAATATATTTAAAACCATTTTGTTTTGCTTCTTCAAACTTCTTTGTAGAAAAAACCTCTACAATCATTCTATTTTGCAAAGGGAAAAACTTTTCTTTCAATAATTTAAAATCATCTATTTTATCTGTAACAAAATAAATATCAGGATGTTTTAGAAAAAAATCTAAAATTTGCTCATCGAATAAAATTCCATCATCACCTGTATTTAAATCAGAAAAATTAAGACTTTTTACTTGATTTTTCTTAAAACTCAATAAACGAATAATATCATATACAGCCACAATCCGATTATCATGTGTTTTCCACAAATCTAATTCTATATATTTATATCCCCTCTGAGCAGATAAATTAAGAGCTTGCAAAGAATTTGCATAATCTAAGCCCCTAACTTTTCCTCCACCATGCGCAATTAAGCTCTCGTGCTTACAACATTCGAAACACCCTAACTTAAAAGGATAAGAATTTTTTTGTTTTTGCCACAATTTTTGATAACATTTATCAATTTTGGTCAATGTTTTTTCTTGTTGAACATAATTTAATCTTTCCGCAACAGTTTTGTCTTTGCTGAATAAAGATACGCCCATTCCGGCCTTTTCTGACGGAATATCAAAGCCTAAAATTTCTAAAATCGTCGGAAACAAATCAATCTGATTAAAGGTTCTGTTTGGATTGAAGTTCTTGCTTAAATCTTTAGGCAGATTATAAAAAGCATTATACAGATTTCCGCCCGGAGGATTTCCAGTTCCCATTCTTTGGTGATCGGCCACAATAATCAATGTGGTATTTTCATAAAAATCTTGTTTTTTAAACCAATTAACAAAATTGTTTAAATTAGAAATGGTATCTTTAATTATTTCTTCATCATTGTAAAAAAATGGATTATCCCCCCGATGTAAATCCAGAGTAAACATTACGGCCAAAAACGGAGAATTTTTATCTAATTGACTTATTTTTTGTTGAAAAAGCGCAAATGTATCTTTATCTTTTACACCCCACCAACCTGATGCCTTTTTATATTGGGAATTATTATAAAAAGCATGAACATCAAAAACATTCTTTTTATCAAACCCATGATTTAATAAAAAATTATCCGTTCCGGAAAAATCCATATCTCCGCCTTGAACCCAAAGATTGTTATATCCCCAAGCTTTCGTAACATCACCTAAATAAGTAATATTCGGCGTTTTAAAATCAAAATATTCACCAACCTCGTTTGCCACATCCAGTTTTCTGTCATAATCGGCATTATATTGCAAATATTCAAACAATGCATAACGATAAAAATCAGAAATATAATGGATATGCGTACCAGTAAAAGCTGAAAATACCGCTCCTTGAGTCCATGTTTGCGCATAACCTTCCGTAAAGTTAGCAAACTTAAGAGCATCATTGTCTTTAAGTTTAAGTGAATTTTGTTTCGCAACAAAACGATTTTCTAAAGATTCAACAAAAACAACAATCACATTTCTCGGGTGTTTATTTTTTAAGTTTTGTGCATCAATACGTTGATAATTTTTACAATAAAAATCAGAATACTCAAAATTTTTCAAAGATAATATTGTCTGCTCATTGTCATCAAAATAAGCAATCATCCAAACCACAGGAAGAGAAAGTATTGCCGTAAACATAACCGCTAAACGACCGTAACTTCTTTTTTGATTTATTAAATAAAAAACAAATAATAAAATATATAAAACACCCTGCTCATGTACCGCCAAATTAAGCGCACAAACATCTACAACAAAAAATAACACCAAGCAGAGGAAAAAAGCACCACGATTACACCATAGCAATCCAAACTTATTTATTTTCTTAAAAAAATATAATAACAAACAGCCTGCAAACAAAGGAAGAGCTATGCAATAAATTAAAATTTCATATATTAAAGCCTTTTCCACTCCTTGAAAAGAAAAAGACTGAACAAAAAACAAAAGTTGCGGTAAATTAACATTTCCCCAAGTTTCTTTGGTATAAAATGTAAGGGATATCACACTAAATATACCAAACCACAAAATTAAGTTTACCACATTCAGCGCAAATATACCTAAAAAAGCCAATATTTTCTTCCATTTTTTGAGTTTAGGTGTCATTTTATTATTTTTTTACCTGATTTCCTTGTTTATCGATATAAAACCAATGTTCACTCTTCCAATAATGATATTCATTTTCTGAAGAAGGAACTTCTAGTTTATACCCTTCATAAGTCACTTTTGCCACACCGTTTTTAAAAGGAAAGCCAAAAGCAAATTGTGGTTCAATTAAGACTTTTCCATCCTCAGAAGCATAGCCGATTTTTTGTGTTGACTTATCAATAATACGACGCATACCATCTTGAACATAATCATCTCCGTTATCATACTGATAAATATCATATGACTTAGAACAACCGACAAGCAAAATAAAACCCAATAAACAAAATAAATATTTCATAGCATCCTCCGAGATATTAAATAACTTAACAAGTTAACGTAAAAAAAGAGTTAGTGATTTATCCGTTATTGAAATTTTCATAAAACTATGCTAGAAAGAAAACCTGAAAAACATAAAAGGAATAATTGATATGGACAAAATGGTAATCAAAAACATATTTTGGGATGTTGATGGTGTTTTAGCAAACTTAAACTATGCATACTACAATTTTTTAACCAACCACCCAAATTACAAAGAGCAATATAAAAATCTTGAATGGAAAGACTTACCCAAAGCATTACCGATTGTTCCCAAATACGGTGCTTTAGAGCTTAAAACACATCCAACACTTGGTGTACAAATGGATTATGATTTTTGCCATTCTTACGAGTTTTTCAGCAATCGCCCATTATACCCTCATGTCATCGAAACTCTTAAAGAATTACACGACTTAGGATATAAGCAGTTCACCATGTCTGCAACTTTTGACGTTGAAACCAAGAAAAAATTCTTAAATACCCTGCTTAAAGATGTCACGGACTTTTTGACCATTGAGTGCGTTCAACACGGAAAGTTTATGCATGATACTGCCAAAGAAGACATGCTCAAAAGTTGTTTTGAAAAATATGGCTTAAAAGCAGAAGAAACCATTTTGGTTGATGACAGAATTTACAACCAATATGCAGCCATCAATGTTGGAGCTCATCCCATCCGTATGCGTTGTGAGTTCACCACAGATTTACCCGAAGAGCTATCTTGGATACCTGAGGTAAAAGATGTGGTTGACCTAAAAAATTGGTTAGCGAAAAACACCACTTTATCTTAAAAATAATTAAGATATACATACGCTAAAACCAATTAAAAAATTTGCATAACCTTAAATAATAAGATATACAATATATATTGTTTGTTTATTTGGGAGTTATTCCATGCCAAAAGAGCCGTTTTTAGGAGCGAGTTATTCATCTAAAAGCACCATATTTTCGGTGGCATCTGAGCATGCAAGTTCCATTGACTTATGCTTATTTTCAGAAGATGAAAAACAAGAAACCCGTATTCCTATGGAAAAAGACGGAGATATTTGGAGGGCTGAAGTTTCTTCCATACCTGAAGGGCAAAAATACGGTTATCGCGCTGCAGGAGAGTTTGATCCTGCTAACGGACTATTTTTTAACCCACACAAATTGGCAATGGATCCATATGCTTTGGCTGTTTCCAAAACAATGGATATGTGGGATTCAAAAGACTTAGATGTTGAAAACAACAATGACAGCGCATGGCTTATGCCCAAAGCCGTTGTGGTTGACTTAAACAAAATTATAGATTTGGAACGTTATCCTTACTTATCAAAAAAACCAAAATTCAGCATTAACCAAAACATCATTTATGAAACCCATGTTAAAAATTTTTCCATATTAAACCCGCATATTCCCGAAGAAGAAAGAGGGACCCTAAAAGCTTTAAGCAATGATTGGGTTATTGAATATTTTCATAAAATCGGCATCAACAATATTGAATTAATGCCTCTTACCCCAACTTGCCCCGGGCGCCAAGTTCCAAAAATAGAAGGACGCTTTGACAACTGGGGATACAATCCTTACTGTATGTTTGCAATAGATCCCAGATATGGAAATATCAAAGATCTTATTGAAGTGGTTAACAAGCTTCATCAAAACAATATAAAAATTACCATTGATACCGTATTCAACCATAGCGGCGAACATGACGCATTAGGACCATTTAACAAAGCTCTGTCATTTAAACTATTAGACAGTCCAAGTTATTACCGCTCTAATCCACATTCTAATGGAGAATATTTGAATACAACCGGATGCGGCAACAACTTAAATCTAGATTCAAAAATTGGTCATCAGCTTTTACATCACTATATTCAATATATGAATGTCATTGGAATTGATGGCATCCGTTGGGATTTAGGCGGAGATAACGCTTTAGATAATTACGGCCGATTTCAAGAAAACGGCGCATTCATTCAAGAGCTGCGTTATGCCACTCAAAAGCTCAAGCTTGAAAATTATATAGAACCATGGAGTGCCATGAATGGCAATTTTACCGGACAATTCTGCAAACTTGTTCCCGGTGTCAAAGAATGGAGCGACCAAAGAAGAAAATTTACGGCGGATTTCTTTAGTGCCAAAGAAAACACGTCAGGAGAATTTGGCAACCAAATTGCCGGCTCTTCAATTATTGACCCTCTCTCTCAAGAAAGTGCTGTTGTCGGAACGGCCTTCACGCACGATGGTTTCAGTTTAGTCGGAGCCTTTAAATATCATAAAGACACAAGAGATAATGGTGAAGGCGGACGCGACGGTAGTCCGGACAATTACACAAAATCAACAAATGAAGAAGAACTATACCGCAGAGCCGCAAGTGCTGCGGCACTCAATATCTTAAGCAAAGGTATTCCGCTTCTCCGAAACGGAGATGAAAGAAGTTATGCCAGCCCAAACAATAACCCCTATTGCATAGATGATAAATCTGTATGGATAGACTGGAAAAAACTCTCAGAAAATGAAAAACGCCTATTCAAACAAATATGTCGTTTAAATGCATTGCGACAAAAGCATCCGATTTTTACTGATTTATCACTATTCACCGGCACTAAAAATCCTCAAAACGGAGCCAAAGACATCACATGGCTAAGACCTGACGCATCCGAAATGACTGAAGCTGAATGGAACCAACCGGACCACAAAACCGGCGCTTATATGCTAAACGGAGCCTCATTAAAAAATAATACCACAGATGATGACTTCTTGATTATGGCTTCAGGAGACAATAATTATACCATCAATTACAAGTTACCGACACCTCCATCCGGCGGAAAATGGCAATTATTATTAGACACTTCTCAAGGAGAATTCAAACAAGAAGTTCAAGAATTTGCCTCCGGAGAAGAATATCCGCTTAAGCCCTATGCATTTGTGATTATGACCAAGAAAAGAACGCAAACAAAAGTTAACCAGCGCAAATTTTCAGCCCATATCGCACAGCTAAAAAAGCATACAAGATAACCGTAATCTTTTGAAATATTTTGTTTATTTAATCTAATTAATAAATTTGCTAGCCTCTATATAAACAAATAGGAGAAGAAAATGATATTTTGTGATATGGACGGAGTTTTGGTTGATTTTGACGGTGAATTCAAGCGTAAATACGGCGTTTTCCCTTTTGAAATCTCACGCACCGATTTATGGGAAACTGTTCTTCAAACAAAAGATTATTGGTTAAACCTGCCCAAAACATCCGATGCGGATTTACTCATCCAATTTTTAAATCAAACCGGATACACCATCTTAACCGGTTTGCCCTCCTACGGATTTGATAAAGCAGAAAAAGAAAAAAGAGCATGGCTCAAAAAGCATTACAATAAAGAAAAAGATGTCATTTGCTGTTTGAGCAAAGACAAGCCTCAATATGGCAAAGCCCAAGATATTTTAATTGATGATAGAGAAAACAATATAAAAAATTGGGAAAAAATGGGCGGTATCGGCATCTTACATACATCAGCTCAAAGCACCATCCAACAATTAAAAAACACTCTATCTAAATAAGATAGAGTGTTTTTTATCTTTTAAGCGATATCTTTCATGCGCCAAAAGACCCGATAAATACCGCGTTTGGGATGAAGTCCTCTGATTTTAACTTCCAAATCATTCACTGGTATACCAAAGGGAGGCATTTTTTTAGTATATCCCTGATACTCATCTCCGTTAAAATAAAAACGCATCAGATATATACCATCTTTTTCTTGCTTATAAGAAACATCAGAAACTTCGTACCACTGAACGGAACCAAAACGTTTTTTCAAATAGAGCCAATATTTAACGACTAAAGCTCCGATAAAGGCAGAAACAATTATTCCGCTCAAAAAACCTAACCAAAACATAATGTTATTTTTTTAATTATACATAAAAATTTACTTATAGTACTAATGTAACAAAATTATTTTTTTTGTCAATTTCTATTATAAAAAAGCTGTTACCTCAAAAAGAGATAACAGCTTTTTTTATTAAAGAATAATGTGAGGAACAAAGTTTGCCACATTATCAGTTATTCTAGAAGAACTCTCACGAATACCCAATCCGCAAGCTTCTCCGCCAATTACCCAACTTCCGAGCACGGGATATTTTCCGGCAAAGTTTGGAATATTGACAAATTCCTGATAGATGTAACCCTCTTTACCATACTCACCATCGGATTTCTCCAAACAATTTCCATGACAAATAAGCTCAATATTAGCACCTTCGCGTGAAAAAATCGGCTTTTTGCAATAAGACGTGAGATAATCCGTATCAAAATATGCCGGTAAAATATATGGACTATTGGGAAACAACTCATACAAAATAGGCAGCATAGCCTTATTGCTCATTAAAGATTTCCACAATGGTTCAATCCAACACATTTCTGTCTGGCAAGCCTCAAGACATTCTTTGAACATAAACTCCCAAGGATAAAGCTTAAACATACAGTTAATCGGCTCATCTCCGCAATATAAAGAACCATTATCATATTCAATATCGCGAATATGCATTTCTGTTACATTCAAGCCGGCCTGAATTGCCGTATCCAAGATATAAGCAAGTGTAATATTATCTTCTTCGCATTCTATAAACGATGCAAAATAATATTGGTCACACTGGTAAATCTGGTGAATATCTATCCAAGATTGTATCAAAGCTTCATGAATGGAGTTGAATTGATCTGCTTGAGGAAAAACCTCTTCCTTCCATTGCCACTGCACAATAGAGCTTTCCAGCAAAGAAGTCGGCGTATCGGCATTAAACTCAAGGAGTTTTGGAACACCGTTAACAAAAGCAAAATCAAAACGTCCGTACAAAGACAAATCGTCTTCTTGCCAAGAACGTCTGATTGCATCTCTTACTCCGGTCGGAATACAAAGCAAATCTAGTTTTTTCTCATCATAAAGACAAGCTTCAACCGCCTGACAATACATCTCATAGCACTTTTGTGTTGCTGTTTCTATTGCTGCGATTTCATCGGATGAAAAAGCATAGTAAGCATTTTCCAACCAATAATTTTCATGAAAACCAAAACCAACACTTTGAACTTTTTGAATATAATCTTTTCTGGGAGTTATAACTTTTCTTTCCATAATAAAAAATTTAACAAGTAAAAAAATCAAGCTCCGAAAGAGCGAGAAGAATGAACGCTACCACCAAAAACTTTTCTTGAACCGGAAGTTGTTGTGGATCTAACAGAGTTGCTTGATGATGAGTTGGGCTTTACGGAAGAAGGCCGATAAAAGGAACTGGAAACACTAGACGGTGGAGTTGTTGTCACACCGCTTGAAGTTGTCCAACTTCCCGTTCCCGGATAATAACGATAAGAAGAGCTATTTGCCGCTCCATTCATCATGGAATAAAGCAACCAATACCCACCTGCAGCGTTATATACCCAACGATTTCCTTGTTCATCCACTCTTTCCTCACCATCTTTTGGATTACGAGGCAAGCTTGACTTTCCGGTACACGCCGAAAGGAACAAAGAAAAACTTGCTAACATCAAATAAAAAGAAAACTTTTTCATAATAACAAGAATTAATGATTTGACATAATATTATAATAACGGTCAAGAAAATACTCCTTTTTTTATTTATAGTCAATCATTAACATCTCATAAATAATTATGAAGTATAGTTAGCAATTATATACATGAGATTCTTTTGCATCTTAAAGACATTCGATTTTAGATGACATGGCATAGAATTTCATATATAATGGTTTCGATAATCAACTTATTATGAGGGGGAATGCTATGAAAAAGTTTTTCTTTAGTATGCTATTCTCAATATTAACGGTTGGTAATACAATGGCGGCCGGAAAGGATGTTCTTCCTGCGACGGAAGGCTTCTGGAGCCATTTTGAAGGAATGAATGCACTTACTGTCGTCTTTGTCAGTTTGTGCATTTTTGCTATCGCTTACCGTTTTTATGGAATATTTGTTGCCAACAAAGTTTTGCGCCTTGACGCAAACAGGGTCACACCGGCCATAAAATACGCTGATGGTCATGACTATGTAAAAACCAACAAAAACGTTTTGTTTGGTCACCATTTTGCAGCTATTGCCGCAGCCGGACCATTGGTTGGACCTGTTTTGGCCGCACAATTTGGTTTCATGCCCGGTGCTTTATGGATTTTGATTGGTTGTGTTTTAGGCGGTGCCGTTCATGATATGGTCGTCATATTTGCTTCTGTCAGACACAAAGGAGAAAGTTTGGCAACTATTGCGGAAAGAGAGGTTGATCCTTTCACCGGAACAATTGCCGGATTTGCCGTTTTGTTCATTTTAATCTTAACTTTAGCCGGTTTATCCTTAGCTTGCGTCAGCGCTATGCATAACGCGCCCTGGTCTTTGTTTATTGTAGCCATCACAATGCCAATCGCAATCATCATGGGCTTAATCATGCGTTATAAAAAAGAAGGCGGAATTAAACTTGCCAGTATCTTAGGTATTGCGCTTTTGGTTTTGGGTATTATCAGCGGACATGATTTAATGCAACCAGATAACTTAGGTTGGATGTTTGACTGGGATAAACAAACCGTATCCATAGCAATCCCTGTGTATGGATTTATTGCTTCCGTATTACCTGTATGGTTATTATTGGTACCAAGAGACTACCTTTCTACATACTTAAAAATCGGTACGATTTTGATGTTAGCTTTAGGTATTGTCTTTGTAAGACCGGACATTATGATGCACATGTTCACCCCGTTTGTTAACGGCGGAGGTCCGGTTATTAACGGCCCTGTATTTCCGTTCATTTTCATCACCATCGCTTGCGGTGCAATTTCTGGCTTCCACGCCATTATCGGAACCGGAACCACACCGAAAATGATTGGTAATGAAAAAGAAATTTTATTCGTAGGTTATGGCGCAATGTTAACTGAAGGCTTTGTTGCCATCATGGCATTAATTGCCGCTTGTACCATGATGCCTGGTGACTATTTTGCTATCAACGCATCTCATGATGCATACCAAGCATTGGTTGCCGCCAGCCCGAATATGGCCGTTACAGACTTACCATACTACGAAGAACACATCGGTATTGACTTACACGGAAGAACCGGTGGTGCCGTATCCTTAGCAGTTGGTATGGCTCACATTTTCAAAAACATTCCTTATATGGACCACTTGGTTGCATATTGGTATAACTTTGCCGTAATGTTTGAAGCAGTATTCATCTTAACGGCTGTTGATGCCGGAACCCGAGTTGGTCGTTTCTTCTTACAAGAAATGTTAGGTAAAGTAATGCCTAAGTTCAACGATAAAGAATGGATGCCGGGTGTTATTGTAACCAGTGCCGTATTCACATTCTTGTGGGGTTATTTGGTATATACCGGAAACATTAGCAGCATTTGGCCGTTATTTGGCTTAAGCAACCAATTGTTGGCCGCTTGCGCATTAATCGTCTGCACAACAATGCTTTTAAGACTCAACCGTCAAAAATATGCATTATGTGTAGCACTCCCCGGATTATTTATGGTGGCTGTAACCTTCTGGGCCGGATATTTACAAGTATTCACCCAATATTTACCAAAAGATCAAATCTTATTAGCGGTCTTAGGGATAATCGTTATGATATTGATGCTTATCGTTATGTTTGGCACATTTAGAAAATGGGCTAAATTAATGAAGATAAAAACAACTGTCAAAGACGAATATGGTGAAGAAGTAAAAGCTCTGGCAACAGAATAACACCATAGAAACAAAAAAATCCCTCTTTGCAAGAAGAGGGATTTTTTTTAATTTGAAACTTATTTTCTTAAAACATCTGCCACTATTGGACGTTGTCCTGAAAGAGAAACCGGACGAACAAAGTGGGGCATATCATCATTTGCCGGCATTTCTTCATTATCGAACAGATTTTTAGGCTCTTGGTAGACATCTGGGTCCAACTTATATTGATAAGTGCAAGACATTCCGTTAACCTGTGTATAATAGTTTTCTAAAGCGGCTACATTTTCACCTTTTCCAAGATACAAGAAGCCACCATCTACTTGCATAGCGTGAATTTTTTCACATAACTTTTGTTGAATCTCAGGCGTAAAGAAGCGCAAAACATTGCGGCAGAAAATAACATCAAACTCTTCTTTGAAGGTAGCTTCATCCAACAAATTATATTGGCGGAAAGAAACCATATTTTTGATATTATCATTAACTCTCCATGAAGTTCCTTCTAAGGTAAAGTTATCAATCATAATACCGGCATTCATACCATTCTGAATTTCAAATTGGTCATAAACGCCACGCTGTGCTTGAGAAATAGCATTAAAAGACAAATCTGTTCCAATAATATCAATTTGCCAATCACTCAAACCCAAAACCTTATTTACCAAAATAGCAATAGAATATACTTCTTGTCCGGAAGAGCAACCCAAACTTAAGATTCTAAGTCTTTTAATATTTCTGTTTGTCTCTTTAATCATTGGTAAGACATATTCTTCAAATTGTTTGAAGACTTCATAATCTCTAAAGAAACGTGTATCGGCAAAAGCCAAACATTCAATAACCTGAGATATTAAAGCCTTAGAGCCTTTTTTTAACTCAAGGATTAAATCTTCTACGGATGCAAAACCTTTTTCACGAATAAAATTCGAGATTTTCTTATCAATGGAAAAATATTCTTTTTCAGAGAAGTTCCATCCAGCCTGTTTGTATAAAAGATCAATTAAAAAATCAAAATCATATTTTCTCATTTTTATTTCCTTACATCAAACCAAGCATCGTAATCTTACTTTCAATGATCTCTTCATCAAAAGGTTTCATAATATAGTCATCAGCTCCGCCTTGCAAAGCTTCTCTTATTTTAGCTTCTTCAATCAAAGAAGAACAAAACAAAATTTTAGGTTGTTGCATTTTTGTAGAAGAGCGGATCATATACAAGACGTCGATTCCCTCCATTACAGGCAATCTCCAATCCATAATGATGAGTTCCAAAGGGGTCTTTTTCCATTGTTTAATGACATCTTCGCCATCTTCGGCTTCAATAACGTCAAAGCCGAGATTATTCATGATTTTAGATAAAACCATGCGAATAATTTTAGAATCATCTGCAATTAAACAAGTTGCCATATTTTTATCCTATCTTTGTTCCAATAAAAAATCCCCTCTTTCCGATAGACGGATATTCATACCAGATTCTTCTACAAACTTCCTAAGATAGAAAACCGGAGCATATTGGGCGAGGTATTCTTCCTCTTGTCCGGAGAGAGTCGCTAAAATAGCTTCATATTTTTGCGGAGAGATTGTTGATACATCAGAATTATTAACAAATAGTTTACAATCTTTTTCAAAGACGGAAATTCTTCCACCTTTAATAAACATATCTGCTAAAACCATTACCAATAACATCACCAATCTGCTATATTTAGGAGAATATTCTCCCAAGTCAAGTAAAATCGGATAGTTTTTATTTCCGATTGTTTCTAAATATTCTTTAATAGTTTTATTCACAAGTGTTGTATCACCCAAATTAGCATTCATTAATCCGAATGCCATTCTGAAAAACTTCATACGAGAAGACAATGTTTTAGAACTTACTTTTAAAATAGATTTAATATCTTCTAAAAAATCCATATCCCCCTCTTCCAGCAGTTCAACAGCATTGGAAACGGCACCGATATTTCCGATTAAATCGTGGCACATTCTTGTGCAAACTAATTCTGTAATTTGATTCTCGTTCATTTATCTTCCTCAAAAACTATATAAATCTGTATTCATAAAACGTTGGTCCTCACGAGACATTCTGGTATAATCTAACTCTCGCAACATGGGGTCTTCAAGCAACAAAAAGCCTGTTGAGGCTTTCAAATAAGGTTTATTCATACCCAGGCTCCAAATAACATTTGTTTTATCATCTGGGCTTCCATACTTCTGGTTTACTTTTTTCCAAAAATCATAAACCTTTATATTACGCAAATAAGCTGCCTTTAAACCGCTTCCGGTTACTTTTCCAGACATACTTTTATATGTGATTTTATAAATTTTATTACCGGTGAAATTAGAGGTTAGCTTAATTTCAATTTCTTCTTTGGTTGAAAATTTGGAAAATACTGCAGATACCACATATTGATGATTCTGTTTTTTAGCATATTGAACCACACAGTTAGCCAATCTTTCATAACCGACCACACCGTTTCCACGGCATTTTTCTTCATTACGCCACTTAATAAAATTTGGGATTTCCATTTTTTGAGAAATTAGCTTAAATCCACGAACCATCATGGCCTTTTCAGCCTGAGCCAAACTCATACGCAACATCACGCCAGATATATCGAAAACAGAGGCATTAGAACGTCCTGTCGTTCGTTTTGCGCCTTCTACCAACTCCAATAAACCCTCATCAGATTCTGAAGTCACGGAAGATTTAATTTCTGATATTTTTTCGGGAGCCGTTTTAGCCAATTTTCCAACCCAAGTTTCAGCCCCTTCTTTCAAATCCACGCCACTGACCTCTTGTTTGGGTTGATTTTGCAATGTCTCAGACAGGCTATCAGTTTCTATTGTCGTAGCAAAATTTGCACTTTGGCTAGGTTTGGGTAAATCAAAATTTCTTTGCTGTATATTTAAAGGTTTTGAATTATTTTTATTTGCCTTAACTAAATTTGTTCCCGGAGCAATCGGGCGCAAATTTGGCATTTGATCAAACGTAAGGTCGGTAGAACTTTGCCCCCAAGCATCAAATGCAAAGGAAGACAAAGAAAAAACAAGCAAACTCAACCAAACTTTTTTCATAAAAAACTCTTTCACACAGTATTCGTGGCTATATTAACGCTTATAAAAACAGATATCAAACATTTATATATATTTATCAAAAGAAGTTTTATATTTACTTTTTCAATCTCATTCCATATAAAGAAATTAAGAATTTATAACGGGATAAAAATATGGATAAAAAACAAATACACATATACGGCGCCGGATTAGCCGGAAGTGAAGCCGCATGGCAAGCAGCCCAAAGGGGTGTAAAAGTCATTTTACATGAAATGCGCCCGCATAACTATTCTCCGGCTCACAAAACGCAAAACTTTGCCGAACTTGTCTGTTCAAACTCTTTTCGCTCAGATGATGCCGAACATAATGCCGTTGGTTTAATGCATGAAGAAATGAGAAGAGCCGGCTCATTAATTATGCAATGCGCGGATGAAACTCAAGTTCCGGCAGGCGGTGCATTAGCCGTAGACAGAGAAGCTTTTTCTGAACTTGTTACAAAAAAAATCAAAAATCATCCCAATATAGAAGTTGTCTATGAAGAATTAACCAAACTTCCGGAAGAAGACTTTGGCGACGTAATCATCGCCACAGGACCTTTGACATCAGAAAAATTAGCTCAAGACTTGCTCAAATTTGTAGATGATGAAACTTTGTCTTTTTTCGATGCCATCGCGCCGGTTGTTTATAAAGACAGCATAGACTTTAGCAAAGCATGGTATCAATCCAGATATGATAAAGGCAACAAGTTTGACTATATCAATTGTCCCATGAATAAAGAACAATATTATGCTTTTGTTCAAGAGCTTAAAAACGGTGAAAAAGTTGAGTTTCATGAATGGGAGAATGTTCAATATTTTGAAGGCTGCCTACCCATAGAAGTTATGGCCGAAAGAGGAGATGAAACGCTTACCTACGGACCGATGAAGCCTATTGGTCTGACCAACCCGCACTCCGAAGAAAAACCCTATGCCGTTGTTCAATTAAGACAAGACAATAAAGAAGACACGTTAAGAAATATGGTCGGTTTTCAAACCAAATTAAAATATGGAGAACAACAACGCATTTTTAGAATGATTCCAGGGTTAGAAAACGCACAATTTGCGCGTTTGGGCGGCATTCATAAAAATACTTTCATAAAAAGTCCGATTCTTTTGGATTCTTATTTACGCTTAAAGAAACGTCCGAATATTCGTTTTGCCGGACAAATTACCGGATGTGAAGGCTATATTGAAAGTGCAAGCGTAGGCTTTTTAGCCGGATATTTCACAGCTTGTCAGGTTCAAGGAAAAACACCTGTCCTGCCACCTAGAAACACCGCTTTTGGCTCCATGCTCAATCACTTAATTGATGACACCAACATTGATGACTTTCAACCGATGAACATTAATTTTGGCATTTTTCCAACCATCAGCGGAGAAAGAACAGCTAACGGAAAATTCCACAAAATAAAAGGAATGGATAGAAAGAAAGCTTATTCACAAAGAGCTCTGCAAGAGTTGGAAGCTTGGATTCAAGAGATAGGAAAATGTTAAAATTACGCCACAAAAATAAGTATCAGGAAAACTTTCCGGTTGGGATGATGATGTTTCAAAAAAAACTCAGAAACATCGTGGGAAACTATTATCAATTTGCCCGCTATGCCGATGATATTGCAGATAACCCGAATATATCTTCCGAACAAAAAATCAATAAATTAAGAGAACTGGAAGACATCTTCACCCAAAGCAAAGAATATCATGGTCAAAAGCTAAAGTTTGTTAAAGAACTCAAACAAAAATTTGATGAATTCAAGCTGTCAAACAATCTTGCAACAGACTTATTAATTGCCTTCCGACAAGATTCTTTGGGGTTTGAATATAAGACATGGGACCAATTGGTCAATTATTGCAAATATTCCGCAGCACCGGTCGGCAAATTTATGCTTGCCATCCATCAAGAAAATCAGGCCACCTACCTTCCGGCCACATCTTTGTGCGTTGCTTTACAAATCGTCAACCACGTTCAAGACTTAAAATATGATTATATGCTCCTAAAAAGACTATATCTTCCCAAAGATATTATGAAAAAATATCATATTACACCTGAAGATATTTTAAAAGATAAATCCGGCTTAAACATCAAAAAAGCTGTTGAGCATTTAATGGGATTAACCAAAGGCCTAATCAAAGAAGGCAGCCTTTTACCGCCGATTATCAAAAGCACAAGTTTGCGCATTGAGGTATGTATTATCCTTTCTTTAACCAATATTATGGTAAAAAAATTATTAAAGAAAGATATTTTGGCCAAAGAAATCAAATTATCTAAGCTTGATTGGTTAATTGCCATATTGAGTGGAATATTTAAAGGATTAACCATCAAGAAGAAAACCTTGCCTTAATAAGAAAGTATAAAAATGAACAATATCAAAAGAATAGTCAAAAAATCAGGAACATCATTTTTTTGGAGCATGCGCTTTTTGCCTTTCGGCAAAAGAAACGCCATGTATACCATATATGCCTTTTGCAGACACATCGATGATATTGTTGACGGAGATAAAGAGGTTTCTGAAAAACTAGAATTAATTGATGCATGGAAACAAGAAATTAACAATATTTACGATAAAAAAATTCCGGCAACTGAAATCGGACGCAAAATATATAAAAACTGTATGCGTTTTAAGCTGCCCAAAGAAGAATTTGTTCGCATCATTAACAGCATTTCCATGGATTTACCCACACCGTTAAGAGCACCGAGTATGGAACAATTTAATGAATATTGCCGAGGTGTTGCCGGCGTTCCGGGAAATCTTTCCTTAAGAGTTTTCGGTGTTAAAGATGAAGCCTTAATTGAAAAACTTTCCACCACGCTTGGCAATGCTTTGCAAATCACCAACATTTTAAGAGATGTTAAAGAAGACGCCCAAGCCGGACGCTTATATATTCCAAGAGAAATGCTTGAAAACGCTGGTATTACCACCACTGACCCTTTAAGCGCGGTTGTTCATCCAAACTTGGCTAAAGCCAGAGAAGAATTAGCAAAAATTGCTGCAGAAGATTATGCCACATCATATCAGCTTATTAAGAAATTAGACAAGAAAACCGCCCGCCCCGTGCTGATGATGGCCAATATCTATAAACACTATTTTGACATTATGCAAAATCGCGGCTGGGAAATTATTTCTCCCAAACCCCAAATCAGCAAATTCAAAAAACTCTCTTTGGCGCTCAAAGCGTTTTTACATCAATAAGATGGATAAAAAAATCCAAACATATCACATTATCGGCGGCGGAGTTTCAGGGCTTTCTGCTGCCAAATTTATCAAACAAAAAAACGCAAAAGCCCATGTCATTATTTATGAAGCTGCATCTCATGCAGGTGGAAGATGTTATTCATTTTATAGCCCTAAACTACAAAGAGACATAGACAATGCCACACATGTTATTTTAGGCGCCAATAAAGAATGTCGCAAACTCTTACAAGCAAAAGACTTTCACAAAAAAATAAGTTTTTGGAAAAATGATAAAATCCATACATCTCCTTGGCTTGAGCTTCCGTTAATCTTGCGTTCCATATTCAATACCAATGCGCAAGATGTTTCCTCTTGCTTAATTAAAAGCCTAATTTTCAAGCTTTTTCCATTTTTATCATTCCAAACAAAAATGTATTATTCTCATGGAGATTTAAGTAAAAACTTAATTAATCCCTTAAAAAAATACGCTGACGAAATAAGATACGGTTGGGTCTTAAAATCATATGAAAGCCAAGATAATAAAATAAGCAGCCTTCTGTTTAATAAAGACAATGTAAAAATAAATGATAATGATATTGTTATTTCTGCACTTGATGCTCACAATTATCACAAAATTTTTAATGGTCCGAAATTTGATTTTAACACGATTATCAATATTTTTTATCGCACTAGCATTGAGTTAACTCTACCCCAAAACATTCCGTTTATCGGCCTATCAGATGCTGTTGCCGATTGGGTTTTCATCAACAAAGACGTTGTCTGCGTTACCATATCAGATGCTAATGAAATTAATTTTTCAGATGATGAATTGGCAAGAAAAGTCTGGCAAGAGATTCGCCAAATAAACCATATTCAGGCAGCATTTCTTCCACCCTATCAAATTATTAAATACAAAAGAGCCACAATCAGACAAGATGAAAAAAATCAATCTCTTCGTACAAATTTTCATCATCCAGATTTTTCCAATTTTCAAGTTATCGGCGATTGGATAATGAAGGATTATCCTTGCTGTCTTGAAGCCGCCATAAAATCCGCAAAAAAAATATAATAAAAAAAGCACTCTGTTTAGAGTGCTTTTTTTGTATTAATCTCAATTATTTTCTTCTTAAGAAGGATGGAATTTCCAAATTCAATCTTTCCTCTGCACCATAATCGGTTCCTGTTGAAGAAAAGCTTGGAGAAATCGGTTCTTGCATATGCTCAATTTCTCTTTTCTTTTTATTGCGGCGGGCAATAGAGAAACCGGTTACTCGCTCTATTAAAGTCGGAGTTCTTTCTTCATCATCAACAATCAATTCCTCAGGCTCTTCTGTTGTGCGAGCAGCAAAAGGTTGCGGATTATGATTTGGGAAGAGTTCAGGTTCTTCTTCAATTTGTTTAACTGAAGTTTTTGGAGCAAAGCCACTTTCCATACCGCTCAACAAAGAGTCATATTGGTTATTGTCGGCCAAATCTTCATTTTTATTGATAATAGCTTTGAACAAAGCAGAAGCTTTAGGCATATTTTCCATTTTTTCAGAATTATCTAAATCAGAAAAATCTGCAAAAGATTGGGCGGCCATAACCGGAGCTGTTTGTTGAACAACAGGCTCTTCTTCAACATCTTCAGGCTCTAAAGCTTGTAGTTCTGGTTGAACTTCTTCTTTAACTTCAAAAGCAACTGTTTCTGTTTGTTCGGGTTCTTCAAAAGTATTTTCAACCTTAACGGCGGCAAATTTTTCTAAGTTAGAGTCAAGCTCGGCACTTGGCACAACCGGACGAGAAATTTCTTCTAAATAAGTTGTTTCTTGAACAATCTTTTTCACTGGTTGCGGTTTGGCAGATACTTTTTCATCACCGATACCTGTTGCCACAATAGAAACTCTGATTTTGCCTACCAAGCTTTCATCAAAGCTTGAACCAAAGATAATATTGGCATCTTCATCCACTTCTTCTTTAATGCGGCTTGCAGCTTCATCAATTTCAAACAATGTAATATCAGAACCACCGGTAATATTAATCAAAACACCTTTGGCTCCACGCATAGAACAATCATCCAACAAGGGGTTAGACAAAGCTTGTTCGGCAGCTTTAACGGCACGGTCTTCACCTTCAGCCTCACCTGTACCCATAATGGCTTTTCCTTTATCTTGCATAATAGATTTAATATCAGCAAAATCGAGGTTAATCAAACCGGGCATCATCATCAAGTCGG
The DNA here is from genome assembly GCA_944392265.1 of uncultured Alphaproteobacteria bacterium. Taxonomy (GTDB): domain Bacteria; phylum Pseudomonadota; class Alphaproteobacteria; order RF32; family CAG-239; genus CAJLXD01. The sequence goes on from CALXWC010000015.1 coordinate 27,389, forward strand.
TAATAGAACGCACACCGGCATACAAAACGTTATCAGCCATCACAAAAGCATCAGCCAGGGTCGTATTTTTATCAGCGATTCTAAAAAGGTTTTGGTTAGGAATAATGATAATACTGTCTACTTCTTTGGTAAATTCTTCAACGGCAGCTTCAGCAGTCTCATAACGTTTACGACCTTCGAATTGGAAAGGTTTGGTAACCACGCCAACCGTCAAGATTCCTTTTTGTTTTGCCAATTTAGCAACAACCGGAGCCGCACCGCTACCTGTACCGCCGCCCATACCGGCAGTAATAAAGACCATATTAGCGCCTTCCAATTCGCGCTCAATTTCTTCTTTAGCTTCTTCAGCGGCCAATTTTCCGACTTCCGGACGAGCACCTGCGCCCAAACCTTGAGTTGTTTCCAAACCCAATTGAATTTTTCTGCTTGCGGTAGAGTGAGCCAATGCCTGAGCATCAGTATTTGCCACAATAAAATCAACGCCTTCCAATTGTTGGGCAATCATATTATTTACGGCATTTCCGCCACCGCCGCCAACACCGATAACCGAAATTCTGGGTTTCAAGTGAGTGATTGTTTTTTCAGGTACTGCTAATTTAATTGACATTTTTCTTCCTAACTAAAATTTTTAAACAAAAATCTCTTTAGGAAAACTATAACATCCAATAAATTAAGTTTTGGTTACCAAGATATAAATTTATATGGGGAATTTTAAAAATTTTGCTTAAACCAAGAGCTCAAACTTCCTAATAATCCTGATTCTGAACGAATTGGTTTATTAATGATTTTATTGGGCTTCTTTTCAGTATAATTCAGAGCAAACAACAACAAACCAATGCTGGTTGAAAATGCCGGATTATATAATATTTCAGGTAAGTTCAAAACATTTTTGGGTTTGCCGATTCTCACTTGCTTATCCAAGACCATGGAAGCAACTTCTCTCATACCGGCAAGTTGGCTTCCGCCACCGGTCAAAACCACACGATGACTTGGAATATCTGCCAAACCCTGTTCTTTGAATTTAAGGTTAACCAGCTCAAAAATCTCTTCGATTCTCGGTGTAATAATGCTAATCAAATCAGATTTCGGAACTTGTTTAATCAAGCTGTCATCTTCTTCGCCGACAGGATAAACATTAATCAACTCAGATTTGTCTTGAGAGCTTAAAAAAGCACATCCGTGTAAGGTTTTTAATCTTTCGGCATGAGCAAATGATGTGGTCAAGCCATAGGCAATATCATTGGTCACATTGTTTCCACCAACGGCAATTGAAGAAAAATAAACCGGATAGCCATGTCTGAATGTTGCAATACTTGTGGTACCGCCACCAATATCAATTACGGTTGCCCCGATTTCTTTTTCATCATCCACCAAGCAAGATAACCCTGACGCATAAGAAGAAAAAGCTTTTCCGGCAATTTCCAAATGAGCGTTTTCAACCACCAAAGACAAATTGCGATACATAATATCGGGCATCAAACCAAGCAAAATATCAACGGAAAGATTCTCGCCAAAAATGTTTCTCGGGTCTTTAATATCTTCCCCGTTATCCAGACGATAACACGTTGGCAAACAGTGAATAAGCTCATGGCTTTCAACATTAATTTTATTGATACCGCGTTCAATAACCTTATTAATGTCATTTTCATTAACCGGTCTGTTTTTATTAATGGAGATAGAGGCACTTTTAATAGCGCTTTTAACCTTATCTCCGGAAACATTAACAATCACACGGTCAATACGCTCATTAGCCATTTGCTCGGCAGCTTCAACGGCATTACAAACAGACAACGTTGCTTGGTTAATATCAACAACAATTCCGTTCTTAATTCCTTTAGAAGCATTATAGCCATATCCCACCACATTGATTCTTTTATCTCGACTGATTTTTGCAATAACACAACAAACCTTGGATGAACCAATATCCAAAGCCGCAATTGTTGTGAGTCGATTAAAAGAATGTGTCAATGATACCTCCGTTATTTTCTAACCGATATTTTCTTTTTTATTGTGCAAGACAGGCGGTTTGCCATCTGTCTTTTTTAACTTAACCGTAATTTTTCCTTCTAATCTTAAGTCAATGATAGTTAATTTACGTTTAAGAATACCGTTCACTGTGTCTAAATGAACCAATTTTTTCCACGCTTGTTCCACATTTTTTTCGGGCAGTTTAATGGTTATTCCGTCTTCAATATCATCCAAGACCAAGTTCCAACGTCTTTTAGAAATATAGTTAGCCACTTTAACGCGCTCTAATATTTTTTTATTAAAGCTAATCTCTTTCAAAAGCTGGTTAATATTTTCCGGAGCCCCCTCGCCAACAATCAACAAAATCGGAGCCGTTGGTCTAAAGGTTGCATTAATAACCTGCCCTTCTTCATCAATCGGATAAAACTTTTCATTCAGTTGCCAAATGGATTGCACTTTTTTCTCAGTCAAAGAAATTTCAATAACATTCGGATAAAACTTTCTTTTAACCGTCACATTTTTAACCCAAGGCAATTTTTTTATTTTTTCTTGCAAATCATGCACATTGATTTTTAAGAAATTATCTCCGCGTTTAAGCCCCAAAGCCTGAACCAATTCTTGTTTTGAGGTTTTGTTTCTGCCAAGCACCACAACATCTTCCAAAACAAATCCGGCATTTTGTGCTTTTGTGTAAAAATCTTGAGAAATTTGTTGAAGTTTTTCTTCTACCATATCGGTATTAATCAAAACAGTGATGAAGGCTAAACAAAAAATAAAACTCAAAATGACAATAGACGCAACCAACCGCAAGCCAAATTCTTGCGGCTCATAAACTTTATTATCTTTTTTCACCTGAACATTTTCTTGTTCAAGTTTTTGTTCTTGAGGTTGCTCGGTCATAACTATTTTTTATCTATACCCACGCGTTTAACCTCCCACTCTAACGTAATGGAAGTTTTTTCTTTAACCTGTTTAATGATTTCTTCACCCAAATTTTCAATATCTTTAGCCGTGGCCGAACCCGTATTGACTAAAAAATTGCAATGTTTATCAGAAACAACCGCACCATTAAAATTGAGCTTATCACATCCCGATTTTTTAATCAGCTCCCAAGCTTTCAAACCTTCGGGATTTTTGAAGGTTGAACCGGCTGTTTTTACATTATGCGGTTGAGAAAGCAATCTTTTCTTCTTGATTTCTGCAATGTTTTTAGCAATATTTTCTGCCGTATCGGGCTCATATTTAAAAGTTATGGATGTAATAATCCAATCTTCCGGAAACAAGCTGCTTCGATATGAAAGTTTCAAATCATCTACACTGATTGTTTTCTTTTCACCTTCTCCGTTTACAATGGTTGCCTGAACAATCACATCTTTAACTTCTTTGCCATAACATCCGGCATTAGTCTTTATAGAACCACCGATAACCCCTGGAATTGAGCATAAAAACTCCAAGCCGCCGATACCTTTTTCAATAAAATGCTTTTCCAAGCCACCGTTTCTCATACCGGCACCAATTGTAATTGTATTATCCTCATTAAGCTCAATTTTCTTAAAGTTTTTATTATCAAGCTTAATAACAACACCGGTAATACCACCGTCTCTCACCAACAGGTTTGATCCGGCACCAATCACAAAAACAGGAACATTATCAGGTTTGGTTTTCAAAAACATTGCCAAATCATCTTCATTTTCAGGAAAGAACATAACTTCGGCTGGTCCACCAACCGCAAACCATGTATATTTAGACAACGGCTCTTCTTTTTTGTATTTTCCCCTAACTTTAGGCAAAATTTCCAATAACTTATCTGCAGGACTTTTAGACCAAAACATTATGCTTCTCCTTAGCTTATTTCTTTTTCAAAACATCATGTTCAATAGCATCGGCAAAACGTTTGGCCGCATTTGAAATATCAAATTTTTTCGTATCCACAATCATATCATTAAGTTTTTCCGTGTGGTTAAGAAAATCTGATAATATATTACTCAAAGATTCTGGCAAAAATTCATCTTGATTAATCACACGAGCAACTTTAAGTTTTTCCAACCAACGAGCATTTCCCATTTGATGATTATCAGCCGCTGTCGGTAACGGAACCAACAAAGCAGGAATTCCCATAACTGCAATTTCAAAAACAGAAGATGCTCCGGCACGAGAAATAACCAAATGAGATTGAGAATAAAGCTCCGGCATATTATTAAAAAAGTGAGAAATTTCAATAGAACAGTCCGCGCCCTGATAAGCTTGCTTTAAGTTTTCTAAATCATCTGCACGACATTGCTGAACAATTGAAATTCTTTTTTGCAAGCTTGAATCTAATAATTTAATGGCTTCAGGAATAACATCACTAAACACTTTTGCACCCTGACTTCCGCCCAAAATCAAAATTTGCATTTTGTCTTTTTTACTTAAAACCGGACGACCATTAGAAGATGCTTCTACAATAGAGGCGCGCACCGGCATTCCGCCCAAAATCTTTTTAACATTTTGAGGCACATATTTTGTATTTTCAAAGCTTTCCACAATCAAGCTTGCATATTTGCTTAACAATCTGTTGGTTCTGCTCATAACAGAATTTTGCTCGTGAATAACTAAATCCGTACCAGTCAAAATTGCCGCAACACAACACGGAAAAGAGGCATATCCGCCAAAGCCAACCACACAAACCGGTTTCTTTTTAACAATGATACAAATTGCCTGAAAAACACCTATAGCCAATTTGAACAAACTTTTTATCTTAAAGAAAAAAGACTTTCCAACCAACGCACCTGCTTGAACAGCCACATTAGGAATTTCACTCAGCTTTCCTTTATAATTATTTTTGCCGCGACTATCCGTCACCAACAATAAACGATATCCTCGCTGAGATAATTCATTTGCCAATGCTTCGGCCGGATACACGTGACCACCGGTTCCACCGGCCGTCAAAATTATCAATGGAGCTTTTTTTGTTCGTTTAATCCGTTTCATCTTTATCCTCCGCATGAACATTTCGTCTTGTAATTGCCAATAACATTCCCAATGCCAATGCCGTTGCCAATAAAGAAGAACCACCGTAAGAAATAAACGGCAAGGTCATTCCTTTTGTGGGCATCAAATGCAAAGAAGAAGCCATATTAATAATAGCTTGTAATCCAAAAGAAGCCGCTAATCCGGATGCCGCCAAAACAATAAATAAGTTTCCGTCTTTAGCAGAAAGGAGCATTGAGCGAATAACTATTGTGGCATAAATAGCCACAATAACAAAACACAAAAACATACCATATTCCTCACCGGCAACAGAAAAAATAAAGTCTGTATGCGCATCAGGAATATTCATTTTCACGACACCCTCTCCTGGTCCTTTTCCAAAAAAGCCACCGTTTTCAAATGCTTCCAAAGATTTTTTTATCTGATATCCTAACTGATTATCTGAGGCCAAAAATTGATTAACACGAGCGTTAACGTGCGGAAAAATAAAATATGCCGCAATCACGCCGACAATACCGCTAACAGCTAAAATGCCAACCAACCATAAAGATAGTCCGGCTAAAAAGAACTGAAATCCCCAAATAGCCGTTACCACAATAGTCATACCCAAGTCTGGTTGCAATAAGAGCAAAGCTGCGGTTAAAGCATAAAGGGATGTGGCCAACAAATTTCCCGGAAAGTCTTTATATTTTTTCTGTCCGTCAAAGAGCCAAGCAGCAACCACCACGAATGTTGGCTTAACAAACTCAGAAGGTTGCAGTGAGAAACCGGCAAAATTAATCCATCTGGAAGCACCTTTGGTTTCTTCACCCCAAAACAAAGTCAGCACCATCAAAAACAAAATCAAAACATAACCAACAACCGAAACGCGGCGAATGGTTTTAAGATTTTGCATGGAAAGAAACAGCATCATTCCATAGGCAATCGGCACAAAAAACAATTGTCTTTTGATAAAGTGAAAACTCCCGACCCCGATTCTGTTTGCAACCGAAGGGCTGGCAGAAAAATTCAAAAAGATTCCGATAATCAATAAAAGCGTAATTAAAACCAACAAGGTTTTGTCCACGGTCCACCACCAATTGGCAATCAAACTTTTACTATTTCTGGAAAATGAAACCACTTGTTTAATCCTATTTTACCAACAATGCCAACAAACCAAAAATTGCCAAGATAAATCCGACAATCCAAAAACGCAAAACAACCGTTGTCTCTTTCCAACCGAGTTGCTCAAAATGGTGATGAATGGGGGCCATCAAGAAAACACGTTTTCCGGTTCTTTTGTACCAAAAAACCTGAATCATAACGGATAATGCTTCCAAAACAAAAATACCACCGACAATTGCCAACAAAATTTCTTGTTTCAAAATCACGGATATTGTACCAAGCAAAGCACCCAATGCCAAAGAGCCCGTATCCCCCATAAAGACTTTTGCCGGAGGAGCATTAAACCACAAAAATCCCACACAACCGCCAACAACGGCAGCGCAAACTATCGCAATTTCTTTAGCTCCGGCAATTGGTGTGATGTAAAAATATTGAGCCAAATTTCCACCGCAGATGGCAGCCACAATCATAAAGAAAGAAAAAGCCACGACTAAAAGACCGCCGGCCAATCCATCCAAACCATCGCTCAAATTAACGGCATTTGAGGCTCCGACAATAACTACCATTGCCAAAGGAATATAAAAGTAAGATAAATTAATAGCCAAAGACTTAAAGTAAGGAAAGCTCAAAACATATCTGTTTTCTTCTGCCGCAAAATAAGAAGTTACACCAACGGCAACCAATGCGGTAGAAAATTGTAAAAACAACTTCATTTTAGCGCTCATGGCATTAGAGGTTTCCTTGGTTACTTTTACATAATCATCAACAAAACCCACAAAGCCATAAACCAACAACACCAACACGCAAATCCAAACCAATGGATTAAATAAATCTGCAAACAACAAAACAGACAAAATACTTGTACCCAAAATCAACAAACCACCCATTGTCGGTGTTCCTTTTTTGGCCAAATGTGTTTGCGGTCCATCTTCTCTGATAGGTTGCCCGTGAGCCTGATGATGTCTTAAAAGTTCAATAAATTTATTACCAAATATCAAAGATATAACTATTGGTAAAATAAAGGCGCAAAAAGTGCGAAAATGCAATGCGCCCAGCTCTGTTGAAGCTGATAATAAGCTATGTAAATAAGTAAGCATAACGAATATATTCCCAAATTAAATCTAGATTTGGAAAGAGTGTATAAAATAAAGTCTAAATTTTTATTAAAAAAATATAAATGATTATAAAAAAAACGCATCTTTGTAAGATGCGTTTTTTAGCTTAATCTTCCAAATATAAAGAACTATGTTTATAATTCTCTATGGCATGTCTGATTAATACACCGATTATTGCGGCCACCGGAACGGCAATCATCAAACCTAAAAATCCAAGCAACACACCACCGGCCAACAATGCAAACATCACCCATACCGGATGCAAGCCCACACTATCGCCCACCAATTTCGGGGTAAGGAAGTTTCCTTCCAAAAATTGTCCAAGAGCAAACACACCGGCAACAGCCAAAATTCTTCCTGGTTCACTAAATTGGGCAAGCGCGATGGCCATACTGACCACAAAGCCAGAAATACTGCCCACATACGGAATAAAAGAAATAATTCCGGCTAAGAAACCAATCATCACGCCCAAATCCAAACCAACAATATACAAACCGCAAGCATAAAACGTACCAAGCAAAACGCAAACGCTTAGCTGTCCGCGAATAAAGCTGGCAATAATCGTATCTATTTCTCTCATTTGTTTTTCAATGACTTTTTTAGAGCGTCTGGGCAACAAACTTCTAACTTTGTCAACAAAATTATTCCAATCTCTTACCATATAAAAAGCCACCACCGGAGTAATGAGGAGCAAAGAAACAACATTAAAGAAAGCAAAACCGCCGGAAATAACACTGGCAATAACTTTTCCGAACACTTTCATTGCATTAGCCATATTATTTTGAATATATTGGCGAATTTTTTCAGCCTCCAAGCTTGGAAAACGCTGTTGCAACTCAATAAAAATCGGCTCAATTTTTTTCATCAAGGCAGAAATATATGCCGGCAAAGAGCTCAAAAATTGGCTAACTTGTTCTTGAATAACGCCAAGCAAGAGCAACAAGAGCGGAAATACGATTAAAACAACCAAAAGCAAAACCAAAATTGTTGCCCAAGTGCGTGACATTCCAAACTTTTCAAATCTGTCTGCCAACGGGTCCAATAAATAACCAATAATCAAACCGGCGACAAATGGTAACAATACAGAGCGCAAAACATAGACAGAGATGCAAAACGCCACAAACAAAGTAAGCCAAATCAACCAATTATAGCTTGTTTTCTTAACTTCAGGCACAAGATTTCTCCCAATACAATTAATATTCTAACAAATAAAAGTCATCATATTTCTTAAAGTTAAATCCTAGACGACGCAACGCACCCCAAACTTGATTTTCATCACCAATAACATCCATTTTGAATTGAACCTTGTTATCTCCGAGAGCAATGAGATTAAGATGTTTTACATAAGAAACAGATTTAAGCTTTCTTTCCACACGAACCCAATCAGACAACTTGTTGTAGTTATAAATCACCATCAAAGTTGACTGCATTTTGTTTTGTTCCATATTGGCATTTTTAACACTGTCTTCAATTTTTGCTTTAACGGTATATAATGCCTTTTGCATAAGCATATCTTTGTTTTTTCTATCTCCAGAGATTAACATTTCTTCAGGCGCTTTTTTAGATTTCAAAGAAGAAACATTAACTTTAAGACCTTCAATTCCATCAAAATAAGCATCCAAAACATACACATCAGCAGCATTGGTATTTAAGGCAATTTCTTGCAAAGCTTCTTGATTATAAGCCAAAGCTTTTTCAGCATTAAAGTCTAGCTTTTCAGCTTCTGCTGAAGATAAAGGAACAATATCTATAAGCCCTTGCGGAACAGACATATTTTGCCAAGCTTGCAGCCAAATATTTTCTTCTTCCCACAAAAGCGGTCTGTCAGACATAAACTCTCTATAAACGGGTACAACTACGATTTTAGAGGGTGCCCCTATCATCATGGGAATATTTTTTTCTTGCAAATAAGTCTTAAATACCGGTTCATTAATCTTAACTTTTAATTCTGCCAAATAACGAACATTTGAAGATTTTTCTGAAACGACGGAAATTTCTTGAATAAAGTTAATCAATTGGTCATCCGTCATTTGGTATAAGACTTGTGTTTCTGAAGGAACAACATTTTTCTTAACCACAGTTTCAAAAGCTTGGCGCATTGCTGACTGCATAGCTTTTTCACGAGCTGTTGCAGCATTCACATCCGTTACATCAACCTTAATGCTTACCTCATAGGCAGACTGAGCCCACGCTCCACCGGCCATACAACACAAAAATAAAGCGATGATAAAACTTTTGAAACGCAACACAAGGACCTCCTATTCAAAAATCTCCAATTTATTAAAGAAGAAAGCAACTTCACGAGCAGCACTTTCCGGACTATCGGAACCATGCACACTGTTATGTGTAATAGATTCGCCGAAAGTTCTGCGAATTGTGCCTTCTTCAGCAGCAGCCGGATTGGTCACACCCATAATTTTGCGATAATCTTCAATCACATTTTCACCTTGCAAAACTTGAACCACCACGGGAGCAGAAGTCATATATTCGACCAAACCGTCATAAAAAGCCTTGTCTTTGTGTTCAATATAAAATTCTTGAGCTTGTTCTTTTGTTAAACGAATGCGTTTTTGAGCAACGATTCTCAAACCTGCATCTTCAATCATGGCATTAATTTTTCCGGTAATATTACGAACAACGGCATCAGGTTTGATAATAGATAATGTTTTTTGCATTTTTCCTCTCTAACATAAAAAAACATAAAATTTGGCTTAATGCTAAAACAAAAACAAAAAATAATCAAAAGTTTTTATTACACAATCAATAATTTTTATAGACTTTTTATATATTGAAGAGTAAACAAGAAGAAAATTAAATATTAATCAAGAAAAAACAGAGGATAATCATGTTAGAGAGCAAATTTATTCAAAATGTTTTGGCTGAAGCCAAAAAACATTACAAAACCATTGTGTTACCAGAAGGCGAAGATTTGCGCGTATTAAAAGCCGCTCACCTTATTAATAAAGATAAAATCTGCAAAATTATTTTGCTTGGTGATGAAGCTCAAATCAAATCAGATTTCGCTAAAAACGGATGGGATCTTGATGGTATTGAAATTATCAATCCTGCTACTTCAGAAAAATTGGAAGCTTATACCAATTTATTATATGAATTGCGCAAAGCTAAAGGTATGACTGAAGAAGAAGCTAAAAAAACCGCTTTGATTCCAAACTATTTCGGAACATTGATGATTAAAGCTGGAGATGCTGACGGTATGGTATCTGGTGCCAACCACTCCACAGCCGACACGGTTCGTCCGGCATTGCAAATCATCAAATCAGCCCACAAAGACAGAGGTGTTTCTTCATTCTTGGTTATGGTCTCTAACGACAAACCTTATGTCTTCTCTGATTGCGGTGTTGTTATCAACCCAACCGCAAAAGAATTAGCCGACATTGCTTTGGAAGCCTCTTTATCTGCTATCAAATTTGGTTTTGAACCACGCGTTGCCATGTTAACATATTCAACATACGGTTCAGGAAAAGGTGAACAAGTAGACAAAGTTGTTGAAGCTACCAAATTGGCAAAAGAAGCCTTGAAAACAGATGAATTCAAAGATTTGCATATTGAACTTGATGGTGAGCTCCAAGCCGACGCTGCTTTAGATGCCGTTGTTGCTAAGAAAAAAGCTCCGGAAAGCCATGTTGCAGGCCAAGCAAATGTTTTGGTATTCCCTAACTTGGAAGCCGGAAACATCGGTTACAAATTATTGCAACGTTTAGGCGGTTGCGAAGCTTACGGTCCTGTTTTGCAAGGTTTGAATGCCCCTGTTAATGACTTGTCTCGCGGTGCATTTGCCGAAGATATTGTTGGTGTAATTGCAATCACCGCTCTCCAAGCTGTTAAATAAGAATAAGGAAAGAAAAAGATATGAAAAAAATTCTCGTATTAAATGCCGGTTCATCCACATTAAAATATCAACTTTTCAACGTTGATGGCGAAAACTACGAAGTTGTTGCTAAAGGTAACGCTGAACGTATTGGTCGTGATGCTTCTTTCGTCGGCATCAAATATGCCAATGGCGACAAAAAAGAAGTTCAGGTAGATTTGCCAAACCATGATGCTGCTTTCAAAGAAGTTATGAAGTTATTGATGGATGGTGTTATCTCCGACTTAAACGAAATTTCTGCTATTGGTCACCGCATTGTTCAAGGTGGTTCAATCTTCAAAAAGTCCACCCTTGTTAATGATGAAGTTATCGAACAAATTGCTGACTTAGGCACTTTGGCTCCATTGCACAATCCGGCTGCCGTTTTGGTTATCAAAGCCGTTAAGAAACAATTACCGAATGTTAAACAAGTAACTGTTTTTGATACAGCTTTCCACCAAACCATGCCTTATGAAGCATATACCTATGCTTTGCCGACCGAACAAATTGAAAAATACAAAATTCGTCGTTACGGTGCTCATGGTACTTCTCACAAATTTGTTGCAGAAGAAGCGGCCAAAATCATTGGCAAAAACAGCCGCATCATCACTTGCCACATTGGTAGCGGTGCTTCCATTACAGCTGTTAAAAACGGAGAATGCATTGATACCTCTATGGGTATGACCCCATTAGCCGGTATTGTTATGGATACCCGTTGCGGTGATATTGACCCATATATTCCGCTTTATATCATGAAAACTCAAGGCTTGAGCGTTGATGAAGTTAACGATATGTTGAACCGTAAATCAGGTAAAGCAGGTTTAACCGGTTACAGCGATTCGCGTGACTTTGAAGCTGCATATAATCGTGGTGAACCGGCCGTCATTGATGCCATGAAATGCTATATTTACAATATTGCCAAATTCATTGGTGCTTACACTATGGCTATGGGTGGCGTTGATGCACTTGTTTTCACAGCCGGTGTTGGTGAAAACTCTGCTTTGGTCAGAAAATTGATTATCGAAAGAGTATCTGCTTTGGGTATTGAATTGGATGAAGAAAAGAACCAAAT
>CALXWC010000016.1 GCA_944392265.1 uncultured Alphaproteobacteria bacterium
TTTGTGGCTGAATTTGAAAAATCTATCGCTAACATGGCTCATGTTAAACTTGCCACAATTGAAGGTCGTTTCTATGCTATGGATAGAGATAAACGTTGGGATCGTGTTGAATTGGCTTATAACAATATGGCTTTTGCAGAAGGTAAAAAATATACCTCTTCAAATGAAGCTATTAAAGCTTCTTATGCCGAAGGTGTTAACGATGAATTCGTTGTTCCTTGCGTTATCGGCGATTATCAAGGTATGCAAGACGGAGATGCCGTTTTGATGATGAACTTCAGAGCCGACCGTGCTCGTGAAATCCTTTATGCTTTGGCTGATAAAGATTTCACAGGTTTTGCTCGCAAAAAAGATATTAAAACATCTATCAATGTTGGCTTGACCGAATATTCAGTTGACCACCAGCGCTTTATGAAAACCATGTTTGGTCCTGAAGCTTTGACCAATATTTTTGGTGAAGTTGTTTCTAACCATGGTTTGACCCAACTCCGCATTGCCGAAACCGAAAAATATGCTCACGTTACATTCTTCTTCAACGGTGGTGAAGAACGCGAGTTCAAAGGCGAAGAAAGAATCCTTGTTCCTTCTCCAAAAGTTGCCACTTATGACCTTAAACCGGAAATGAGTGTTTATGAAGTAACGGAAAAATTGGTTGATGCTATTGAGAACAAACGCTTTGATGCCATTATCTGTAACTTTGCCAACGGCGATATGGTTGGACACACAGGTATTATGGAAGCTGCTCTTAAAGCTGTTGCTGCGGTTGATGAATGCTTGGGCAAAGTGGTTAATGCCATTAAAAAAGTTGGCGGCGTGCTCTTTGTTACAGCTGACCACGGCAACGTTGAAAAAATGGTTGATGAAAAAACAGGTGCGCCTTACACCGCTCATACCGTTGGCAAGGTTCAAGGTGTTTTGGTTAACTGCCAAACCCCGATTAAAGGCTTGCATGACGGTAAATTAGCTGATATTGCACCGACATTACTCGAACTCCTCAATATTGAAAAACCGGCTGAAATGAACGGTAATTCTTTGATTGAAAAATAAGAGGACGTCTGTTCGTGAAAAATAATTTAGCCATAGCCATAATCTCTATTGTCATGTTTGGTGTTATCAATATGACAAATGAGGTTATGGCGGCTAAAGTTTCTAAGCAAGAGCTTGAGAAAATGGAAAAGCAAATGGAAATCCAAAACCAAAAGCATCTCCAATTGCAGGCTCAGGCAGACAAAATCAATCAAGAGCTCAATGATGTCAGCAAAGACATGATTGCCACGGCTCAAAAAATTCAAAATAATGAAGAAAAAATATCTTCTATGGAAAAGCAACTTTCAGAATTGCAAGATGAACTTAAGCAGGCTGAAAATACTTTTCTTTCTCAAGACGAAAATTTAATTAAAACTCTTTCTGCTTTACAAAACTTGGCCTTGAAACCAACTGAGGCTTTATTTGTGCAGCCTTTAACTCCGGTTGAAACAATTCGAAGCGCTATTTTGCTCAGAGAATCCGTTCCATACTTAGAAGGTAGAGCTGCTCAGATTAAAGAACAACTCAAACAAATTACACAAAAAAAATCTCAGGTAGAAAAACAAGTTGCTAAAATCACGGCGCAAAAAAACTTGCTTGAGAAAGAGCATGAAAATATGAAAGCGCTGGTGCAAAAGAAATCAAAACTCAGAAACCAAATTGAAATTCAAACAGCTCAAGCTAAGAAAAAAGTTCAGGCTCTGGCCAGTCAGGCTAACGACTTGCGCGATTTGTTAAACAAACTTGAAAAAGAAAGAAAAATTAAAGAACAAAAGCAAGCCGAAGAAAGAAGACGTCTGGCAGAGCAAAAACGCTTGGCCGAACAAAAAAAACAAGAACAATATCAAAGTGCTGACTTGATTAAATCTTCTTCTAATATTATAAATGATATTGGAAAAGCTTTTGTTAAAGCTAAAGGAAAATTGCCTATGCCCGCCAGAGGAACCATTGTGGCAACCTTTGGTGAAGAAAAGAATAAAGGTGTTGTTAATAAAGGTGTCATTATTAAAACCAGAAATATGGCGCAAGTAACATCTCCTTTTGACGGTGCCGTTATGTTTGCCGGTCCTTTCAGAGGCTATGGAAATATGATTATTATTGAGCATGGCCGAGGATATTTAACCTTGTTGGCCGGTTTGGAAGATATTGACTGTGATGTTGGGCAAATGCTCCTTGCGGGAGAACCTATCGGACAAATGCCGGATACTTCTCAGCCAAAGCTCTATGTGGAGTTAAGACATAATAATCAACCTATTGACCCTTTACCTTGGTACAATAGATAATTTTTGAAACAGGAATAAATATAATGATAAATAAATGGTCTATTTTTACAGCTTCTCTTCTCTCCGTAGCTATTTTTACGGCTCCGGTTATGGCTGATAAAGAAAAAAATGAAAAAGATAATTTTGCCGAAACATATGAAATGCTTAACCTTTTCGGTGAAGTTATGGAAAGAACGAAAACCTCTTATGTGGAAGATGTTACCGATAAAAAACTTATCGAATCAGCCATTAACGGAATGCTTGTTTCTTTAGACCCACACTCCAGCTATTTGGATGCGCAAAGCTTTAAGTATATGAATGAACAGACCAGCGGAAAATTCGGCGGTTTGGGAATCGAAGTCACCATGGAAAATGGCGTGGTTAAAGTTGTTTCTCCGATTGATGACACCCCTGCTTCAAAAGCCGGCTTAAAACCAAATGACTATATTACACATATTGACGGAGAACAAGTTGTGGGCATGAGCTTGAATGATGCCGTTGATAAAATGAGAGGTAAAGTTGGCGAAAAAGTTAAATTGACCATTCGTCGTATTAATGAAAAACCTTTTGATGTGACCTTAAAAAGAGAAGAAATTAAAATTCAATCCGTTAAATCTGAATTAAAGGGTGATGATGTGGCTTATATCAGAATATCTTCTTTTTCTGAAGATACGGATAAAGCTGTTGAAAAAGACCTGAAAAAATTACAGAAAAAAGCTAAAGAACCTCTTGCAGGAATTGTTCTTGACGTAAGAAACAACCCCGGCGGCCTTTTAGACCAAGCCGTTAATGTGTCTGACTTGTTCTTAGATAAAGGTGAAATTGTTTCAACCCGTTCTAAAAACCCACAAGACACCATTAAATATAACGCAACAAAAGGCGATATAGCACAAGATATGCCGATTGTTGTTTTGGTTAATGACGGTTCTGCTTCTGCTTCAGAAATTGTGGCCGGTGCTTTGCAAGACCACAAGAGAGCTATTGTGTTGGGCGAAAGAACTTTTGGTAAGGGTTCTGTTCAAACGGTTATTCCACTTGGAAAATATGGTGCCATGCGTTTGACGACGGCTCGCTATTATACTCCGTCCGGCCGTTCTATTCAGGCCACGGGAAT
Organism: uncultured Alphaproteobacteria bacterium; assembly: GCA_944392265.1. GTDB lineage: Bacteria > Pseudomonadota > Alphaproteobacteria > RF32 > CAG-239 > CAJLXD01. The sequence continues at coordinate 3,403 of CALXWC010000016.1, forward strand.
TATGCCAGATGTTGAAGTTAAGCCTGCTAAGGTTGAAGAAATTGATAAAGGTATGAACTTCAGCGAGGCAGAGTTTGGTAACGCATTAAAAAATGATGCTAAAGAAACAACCAAAAAGAAAGAAAACGCTCAAGATGAAGATTTGAAAAAAGATTATCAATTGATGCGCGCCGTTGATTTGGTTAAATCTCTCAGCATTTATAAACAAGGCTTAAATAACTAGGAAAAGAAATATGAGCGGACATCGTTATAATACAAAATTAATCTACTTTGTTTTGATCGTTATTGTATTAGTGACGGTGTCCGGATATTTCTTTGCCAGACAAAAAAGCACACCCGAATTTCGCTCTAAAATCGAAAGGGTTATGTTTGAAAGCAAAAACAAGTCTCCAAAATATATTTTAACACTTCCGGATAAATCTGATGTTGCGGTTAAACCTGAAATTAAAAATCTGGAAAAAACAGATAAAGAGCTTAAATCTGTTGATGATTTTGTTGAAGCCGCACCTTTGGTTGGAAAATTAAAACAAGAAAAAGATTTAGCCAGCCTGCAATTTGTTATTAATAATCCGGAATATTCCGAAAAAGTGGAAAACTATATTTTGCCCAAAGTTGGTGCAAACGGTAAAAAACCTTGGATTGTATACGGAAAACATGAAAAAATTGCACCAAACTTTTATAAGGTGGCAATTGTCTTAAAAAACATCGGAATTGATGACCAGATTTTTGAAGCCGCCACTAAGGCTTTGCCATCTAATTTTTCATTATCTTTTTCTCCTTATACCGTTAATCGTGCTGAAAAAATCTCCCTTGCACGCAAACATGGACATGAAACCTATATGGATTTGCTTTTGGCGTCAAAAAATGTATTAAAAGCAGATAATGGGCCTTTGTCTTTAGGTTTAACGGCATCTTCTGAAGAAAATATGCAACGTTTTTATAAAGTTATCAGTGCCGGAGCACCCATTGGCGGTGTGGTTGTTGTAGACGGAATGATTGATGAAACAACCAAGCCTCAAGTTAAAACAGCAATGGAAGAGCTTAGTAAAAGAGGCTTGTTGATGATTGATACAACTCAAGAAAACGTGCTTAATTCTATTGCTGAAAATAATTTGGCTCGAAAAAAAGCAGATATTGTTATTGGAGAAGATATTTCTCCTGAAACCATTAAACAACAAATTATCGAGGCAGAAAAAATTGCCAAAGAAAAAGGTCAGGTTTTGGTGGTAGCCATGCCTAAACCTATTGTTATTACGTCTTTAAAAAACTGGGTTGAAACCTTCTCCCCTCAGCTTTCTTATGAACAGATGAAAGAACAAGAAGTAACAAAAATTAAACGTCCTTTTGCTCTTGTTCCTGTTTCTAACCTTGTGGTGGAGTAAAATATGACTGAGCTTTATCGAAAAAATGCCGGAATTATTGTTTGCAACACACAAGGAAAAGTTCTTTCTTGCCAACGCGTGGAAAATTATGACTTTAATTGGCAATTTCCTCAAGGGGGTATTGAAGAAGGAGAATCTCCTCTTGAGGCGGCTTATCGCGAGTTAAAAGAAGAAACAGGCTTAACTAATGTTAAGCTCATTTGCCAATATCCGGAGCCCTTAAGATATAAGTTTTCTAAAGAGATTATAGAAAAATTTAAGAAACTCGGACGAAAAAATGTTGGTCAAGAGCAATATTGGACACTTTTTTTGCATCTGGGAACAGATGATGAAATCAACTTTAAAACAAACCCTCAAGAAATTGAATTTCAAGCTTTTGAATGGATTGATATTCAAGACGCGCCAAATCGGGTGGTTGACTTCAAAAAAGAAGTTTATGAAAAGGTTTGCGCTTATTTCAAACCATTTGTAGAACAACAAAAATTGTAATTTTTTTCTCTTTTCCTTCAGCCAAATTTGTGATATTATCGTCTTGTTTTAACGGAATATGGAACAATGGACGATTTACATAAATTTGATAAAGAACGGCAAGAAATTTTAGCTATGGTTAAAGACGGAATAAAAACAAATATTCCGCTTAAACCGACGCAAAAGAGATATTTGAAAAATCTTTTGCTTTTTTCTTTGATGCGCGCTTCAAAAAATCAGACCGTTACAAAACCAAACTTTATCAAGCTGGTTGCCAAACAATTTAAAAAATATATTGTCAAAATTCTGCATGGTACCATGAAAACTCTGCCAAACTATAATCCTGATGAAGATGAAGATTTTTATGATGAAAATTTGGAAGTAGAAATCAACCGCGTAATTGCCAATGAACAGTTTTTGAATTTGAGTCTTATTCAAAAAAGCTTAACTCCGCAAAATATTGTAAGCGAAATAAGAAGCTTGGTTGAAGGAATGAACACTCAAGAGGTTATCCGTAGAATTAACGCAATTAAGGAAATGAACGCTAATCACAGAGAAACCCCTGAAGAAGCCAGACAAAGAGAAAAAAGAATCAGAGAATATGAACAACAAAGACAAAGGCAGCAAAATATGCGTCTTTTGGAACTTGAACGTGGCTCTAGAGAAAGATATTAGTAAACAATAGACTTTTTGACAAAAAATATATTTTTGACAAAACTCTTTAATTTTGATATATTTTATTTAGGGATATTATTAAAAGGATTCCAGATATGCTTAAAGATTATAAAAATTTAAAAACATATGAAAATGTCAAAGACATTAAGCATCTTAAAACAAACGACTTGTTAAAACTCAATAACATAACCACGCCTGCCGAAGAGCGTATTAAGAACACTAATGCCGTCCAAAAATTTAACGATGAAAATAAGGTCACAAATGATAACGTTACTGATTTTTCCAAGCTAAAATGGGGAAAACAACTCGAACTCTCTCACATTCAGGCAAAAGACGGCTCCACAACTTATTATCTTGCTGAAGCTACAAGTATTTCTCTTGAAAACGGAAATACTGTTAATATTGTAAAGAATGAAAACGGTAACTATACTTATTTGGTTTTAGATAAAGATAATAAGATTATCAGCTCTGCATATAACATTAGCGAACAAGAAGCAGCCAACAAACTGAAAGATAAAAATCATTCTTCTGTGCAAGAAAGAGCGCCCTCTCCTCAAAATTCAGGCCTGCGTGATAAGGTTAAATCTCAAGTAGATAAAAGATTGGAAGAAATAAAAAATAAAAAACAAGAACTGTTTAACCTAAAAAACAATCGTTTTGAAAGCAATGACACTGCTGGCAAAGATAAAGTTTCTGACAGAAAATCTACTAAACAAGAAATATCTGATTATATTTTCAAACAAAATACCAACAGAGAAATGTAATAAATAAAACCCCTCCTATTTTCCTTGAAGGGGTTTTATTTTATTTTTCTTTTTCCTTTTTAGACTTTAATTGTCCGCAGGCGGCTAAGATATCTTGTCCTCTTGCCACACGAATGGGGGCAGCGTAGCCAAACTTGCCAAGCTCTTTTGAAAAAGCCTGAGCTCTATTGTTAGATGATGGTTGATAATCGCATCCCGGCCATGGATTAAACGGAATTAAGTTAAACTTGGCATCAATTTTATATTTTTTCATTAAATCAACCAATTCATGTGCATTTTCTATCGAATCGTTTAATCCGTTTAACAACAGATATTCAAAAGTGATATATTTGCAGCTTCCTGCTCTTTTTTGAAACTCTTGGCAGGCGGTTAAAACATCTTCTATCGGATATCTCTTATTAATGGGCATAATTCTGGTGCGAAGCTCATTATTTGACGCATGCAAGCTAATGGCTAATCTACACCCTAACTCACTTGCAACATCTGCAATATGCGGCACAATACCCGATGTTGATAATGTGATTTTGCGGCGAGAAATGGCAACACCGTCTCCATCTGATAAAATCTTTAAAGCCTTAAAGGTATTTTCTTTATTATGAAGCGGTTCGCCCATGCCCATAACAACAATATTGGATAAATATCTGACTTCATCGGTTGGGGTTGGCCATTCATTATAAGCATCTCTTGCCACCAAAAACTGAGAAACTATTTCTCCGGCGGTTAAATTGCGGGTGATTTTTTGTGAACCGGTATGACAAAAGGTGCAACCAACGGCGCAACCCACTTGTGTGGAGATGCAAACCGTTCCTCTATCTTCTTCGGGAATGTAAACGGTTTCTATTCTTTGTCCGTCAGCAAATTCTAATAACCATTTATGCGTTTTGTCTGAAGATATTTGCTCGGTTACGATTTTTGGACGTGTAATGGTAAATTTTTCTGCCAACTTGGCGCGCAAATCTTTGCTTAAGTTGCTCATCTTTTCAAAATCTGTCACACCGTGATGATACAACCATTGCCAAACTTGTTTGGCTCGGAACGGTTTTTCACCGATGTTGGCAATTTCTTGCGCCAATTCTTCTTTTGACAAACCAATCAGTTCTTTTTTATCGCTCATTGCTTATTTCTTTCTGCATTTTGCACTGATTGCTTTATAAGCTTGAGAAAAGCCGGCTAAAGAATAAGTATCTTTGGTTTTGGTGCCTTTGCTTGAAACACCATGAACAATCATGCGAGAACCTCTTTTCATGGCGGCAACAATCTCTTTATCTGTTTTTTCAGAGGTTGCCCAAGCTTTATCCCCGTTTACAAACAACTTATCAAAAGTCTGATTACCGATTTTGATTTCTACTTTTGATTCCGGTTTATAAGTGTATCCGGCCGTAATGTTTACAACATCATAGCTTTTATCATTCGGACGATGCGTAATTACGGTATAAATGTTTCCTCTGTTGGTATATTTTCCTTCATCTCTTTTGGGGGTGGAAGCCATATAACAAGTTAAGCCGGATGCATCTTGATAATAGTATGCTACCCAATCATCATATTCGCCAATTTCGGTCGGAACTTTAGCGGCTTGAGCGGTTGAGGCTAAAAGAAATCCAGTCAAAAATAAAAATTTTTTCATATTTACATTCTTTCTTAGCTAAAAATTATCAAATTATTTGATAATAATATTTGAAATATATCTAAAAACTGTTAATTTCTAGAAAAAAATTTACGGATTAAAACAAAATGATGAAAGATAACTACATAGATATTCATAAGCTTATTAAAAACCCAAACGTCCTTAAACTCTTTAAGGCTGTGGAAACTCATGGCGGTGTATTAAGATTTGTCGGTGGTTCCGTTCGTGACGTAATTGCCGGAATGGACGGGTTTGATTTGGACTTGGCTACCGATTTGAGCCCTGACGAGCTGGTAGAAGCTTGTGAAGAATCTGACATCAAGACTATTCCTTTGGGTATTAAATATGGAACAGTCGGTGTTTTGATTGATAATGAAGTTTTGGAGGTGACCTCTTTAAGAAAAGATGTGTCAACAGACGGAAGACATGCCGAAGTTGAGTTTACAACCGATTGGGAAACTGATGCCGGCCGACGCGATTTAACCATCAATGCCGTTTATGCTGATGAAAACGGTAATGTGTTTGATTATTATAACGGTATTGAAGACCTTGAAAACGGTATTGTTCGTTTTATTGGAAATGCATCCCAGCGCGTGAAAGAAGATTATCTCAGAATTTTGCGTTTTTTCCGCTTTTATTCTATTTTTTCTAAAACCCCAATCAACAAAAAAGCTTTGGAAGCCTGCGTTGAAAATGCCGAAGGTTTGCAAGAGCTTTCTATGGAAAGAATCCGTGATGAGCTTTTAAAAATCTTAGTTACTCCTAAAGTGGCCGAAACCATTACCATTATGGCTGATAATGAGATTTTAAGCTATATTTTACCAAGACCAGATGTTAAAAATATTCAAGCTTTGCGCTTCTTGTCTGAAAAATTAAACACCAATCTGATTGAAAAAAATCCGATTGTGCGTTTGTTTATCTTATTTACACCTGATGAAACTTTTGCCAATAGTATTGCTACCAGAATGAAGTTTAGCAAAAAACAAAAAGCAGATTTTGTTGATTTGGCTAAAATATCTGTGTCTTTAGAAGATTTTTCCGATAAAAACGCTCTGATGAAAATGATTTATTTATATGGCAAAAATTTTGCCTGTGATAAATTGATTATTGAGCAATCATTACAACAAAAAATATTGCCTGATTGGGTTGAAATTCTGGAAAGCATTAAAAATGCAGATGTTCCGGTTTTGCCTGTTCGCGGTCAAGATATCATCGCTTTGGGCATTGAGGGAAACCTTAATATCGGCAAAACCTTAGACGAGTTGGAAAAACTTTGGATTGACAGCAATTTCACATTATCAAAGCAAGATTTGCTTAACAACGTTAAGAGCTCTAAAATAGCTTAAGCCATCCATGCGTTTTTTATATGCGTGATATGAAACGGATATTTGATTAAGACAGCATCAAAACGAACATCAAAGTTTTGATATTGTGGATTTTGCTGTAAAAAGGCCTCTGCTCCCTTAATCAAACGTTGTTGTTGTCTTTCTGAAATGGCATAAGCGGCAGCTTCTAAGGTTTGTCTTTCTTTGACCTCTACAAAAACCAACACTTTATCTTTTTTGACAATCAGGTCAATTTCTCCGGCTTGGGTGCCTCTGCCTGTGATATAATTTTTTGCAACAAAACGATATCCTTTGCCCAACAAATAAAGCAAAGCCATATATTCTGCCTTTTTTCCTTTACTATAATTTGTTTGCATTTTTTATTTGCAGAGCCTTTTCATAAACCTCGTTTTTGTTCAAATGATATTCTTCAACAACCTCTTTTACCGCCATTTTCAGGCTCATATTTTGCATTTTTTGCGTTAATATTTCATCCAAGTCCAAATTTGAGTCTTCTTCTTTATCTGCCGGAGAAACCATAAATACCATTTCACCTTTAGGCTCATTTTCTCTAAAATGGCGTAATAATTCTTCTGCCGAGGCCGTTAAGCATTCTTCATAAATTTTGCTGATTTCTCTGGCGACAGACATTTCTCTGTTACCAAAAACTTCTAATGCGGCAATCAGGCTTTTCTCTATTCTTTGCGCCGTTTCATAAAAAATCAGCGTGGCATCTAAATTTTTATATTTTTCAAACAACTCTTTTCTGGCTTTTTCTTTGTTGGGAATAAATCCGGCAAACATAAATTTGTTGGTTGGCAAACCGGATAATTGAAGTGCCGAAATTAAAGCACAACAGCCGGGGATGGTTGTGATGAATATATCTTGCTTTTTGCATTCTTTTATTAATTTATATCCCGGATCAGAAATTAAGGGAGAACCTGCGTCACTCACCTGAGCTACGGATTTGCCTTCTTTGATATAATCAATCACAATTTGAGCTCTGTCTTCCTCATTGTGATCATGAAGCGTTATAAATGTTTTTTGCAAACTAATCCCTAGCAAAGAAAAAAGTTTTTTGGTTACACGAGAATCTTCACAAGCAATAACATCTGCCTTGCTTAGCGTTTCTATGGCTCTTGAAGATATATCACTCAAGTTTCCGATAGGTGTTGCAACAACATATAATCCGTTTTTCATTTTCTATCTCTTTACATTAGGCTTTTTTTAAATTACTTTAACTATATTTATAAAGCAGTTATATAACAAAACAATGTTTTTTTTGGGGTGAGACGCTCGTGTTTAAAATTTTTTCATTACTTTCATTTTTGATGGTGCTTTCCGCCTGCTCTACAACTAACTCTATTTCAGCCAGCGGTGCTGACGCTATGTCTACGGATTTTGATGAAGTTTCTCTTTCAAAACAATCAAGTTTCAGAGTTGGTGTTTTGTTGCCTTTAAGCGGAAATGCTTCCCGATACGGAAACGGCTTGAAAAACGCTACAATGTTGGCTTTGGATGATGTTAAAAATCCAAACCTCATTTTGCAATATTATGACACAAAAAGCACAGATGAAGGCGCCAGAACTGCCATTGAAAATGCCATAAACCAAAAGTCTCAAATTATTATCGGACCCTTAAAAAGCTCTTCCGTTCAGGCTATTTCTGAACAAACAACCAAAAAGAATATTCCCGTTATTGCTTTTTCAACCTCAGAAGACGTGTTGCAACCAAGTGTTTATACGCTCGGTTTGTTGGTTGATGAACAAGTAAACCGCATTGTTTCTTATGCTGCGCAAAAAGGACGTTCTCGTTTGGCTTTGCTCTTGCCTGACAACGCCACGGGCATTACTGTTGCCAAAGCTGCCGTAAAAGCCGCTCAAAGAAACAATATTGCTATCACTCGCATTGCGTTCTACCCACCTAATATTTCAGATTTCTCCGGCATTTTGAGAAAAATGACTGATTATGATGTGCGCTCTCAAAGAATGCAAAAGCTCAAAAACAGCCTTAAGGCCAAAGCAGAAAGCGGTGATGCAGAATCAGCAAAAGCATTAAAAAGAATTGCCTCTCATGACACATTAGGTGAAGTTGATTTTGATATGGTTCTCATTCCTGAAACCGGAGCTAGATTAAAATCTGCCATTGCTATGTTTGGCTACTATGACGTATTTGCTCCAGATGTAAAATTTTTGGGTACATCTATTTGGGAAAATGCAAATTTAAGCAACGAAACAACAATTTACGGAAGTTGGTATCCGGTTATTTCTCGTAAACACAGCAGTTATTTTGTAAATAAATATAACTATGTTTTTGGTGAAAAACCGCAAGCCCTTTATGCTCTCGGATATGATGCCGTGGCTCTGAGTAACGCTTTGGCCTCTCAAGATCCGGCAAACTATACGGCAACAATCACCAATCCGGATGGTTATGTCGGAATTAACGGTATGTTCCGCTTGTTTGAAAACGGACGCAATCAACACAGCCTTGATATCGTTGAAGTCAAAAAACAAGGCGAAGTGGTTATTGAAGAAGCTCCAACCAGATTTTCTGATGATGATTCCGGCGCTCAAACTAATGACTTAAATATCACTCCTGAATATAAAACACCGCTTATTTTTGGAAAAGACCAAACCTTGGCTCAAACCCTTATCTATGGGCAAACCCTTGATAATCAGTTTTCTTTTGATGAAGAAGAACAAAAGAACAGCATTAAAAGAAGTTTGGAAAAAATGAATATCTTCGTCGGTGGAGAATAAATTTTGGCATAATAATTAAATTATGCTTGAAATTCTGACGAATTTTAGCAATATTAGCCAAAGGAGGACATTGGGTTGATTTTTCGCCAATCCGGTCAGGTTCGGAAGAAAGCAGCCGTAACGATTTTAATCAAGGCTATATGTCCTCCACCGTTTTAATGTGAAGTTTGTTTCTATGCTTGAAGATACACAAAATAATCAATATGTGGTTTTAGCCAGAAAATATCGCCCGCAGACATTTGACGATTTGCTCGGGCAAGATGCTTTGGTGCAAACTCTGACTAATGCCATTAAAAATAACAGACTTCATCACGCTTATATTTTAACAGGTATCCGCGGTGTGGGAAAAACCACAACAGCCAGAATTATTGCAAAAGCCTTAAACTGCATTGGTCCTGATGCTCATGACGGCCCAACTACAAAGCCTTGCGGTGTTTGTGAAAACTGCCGTGCTATTTCTGAAGGCAGACATATTGATGTTTTAGAGCTTGATGCGGCTTCTCGTACCGGTGTGGATGATATTAGAGAAATCTTGGACGGTGTACGCTATAAGCCCACAAATGCTCGTTATAAAGTTTATATCATCGACGAAGTTCATATGCTTTCAAAAAGTGCGTTCAATGCTTTGCTCAAAACTTTGGAAGAGCCGCCTTCTCATGTGAAATTTATTTTTGCAACGACCGAGATTAGAAAAGTTCCGGTTACGGTTTTATCTCGTTGTCAACGCTTTGACTTGCAAAGATTAACCGTTGATACCTTGTTTAACCACTTTAAAAACATTGTTGCCAAAGAAGGTTTGAGCGCAGAAGACGAGGCTTTAACCATGATAGCCAAAGCGGCTGACGGTTCTTGCCGTGACGGTCTTTCTTTGTTGGATCAGGCCATTTCTTTGAGCTCGGGAACAATTACCGCTGACGTGGTTAAAAATATGATTGGTTTGGCAGACAGAAACCAAACTTTCAGCCTTTTTCAAGATTTAATTAATGGCAAAACCGATGCTGTTTTAACCAATATCAAAGAGCAATATAAAAACGGGGCAAACCCCACAACCTTGTTGCAAGACTTGATTAATATCACGCATATGGTTGCCAAAGCTAAGATTGTGCCAAGTTCTTTAACCGATGATAACCTTTCTGAAGCAGAAAAGAATTTGTGCCAAAGTCTTTCTTCTTCTGTTTCTATTGCCATTTTATCTAAAATATGGCAAATGCTCATTAAAGGTATGAGTGAGTTGGCTTTAGCTCCGGTGCAAATTGATGCTTTGGAGATGATCTTAATCCGCGTGGCATATTCTGCATCTTTGCCAACACCTTTTGAACTTTTGAACGACGTAAAAAAAAACTCTAGCTTAACCCCTATTGTTGAAAAAAAAAATGAATCTTTAGCCGCTGCTCCCGTTTTTAGGCGCAGAGATGATGTTGACACGCCAAGCACATCTCAAAATCCTAGTTTTGTTTCTTTTGCTTCTCCGGAAGAAATGGCTCAATATTTTGAAGCACATAGAAAAATGTTGCTCTCTTATGCCATTAAAAATGATATTGCCATTCAAGAATTTGCCGATGGATTTATAAAAATGACGATTTCTGATAAAATCTCCAACGATTTTATCTTAAATTTTCATAAAGAACTGGAAACAGCAACCGGAAAAAACTGGAAAATTGAAACCCTTCGCGGACAAATGGGACAAACCATTGCCGCTAAAGAACATGAAAAAGAAGAAGAAAACAAAAGAAGCATTTCCGAATATCCTTTGGTTAAAGCTATTTTGGCTGAGTTCAAAGGCTCTAAAATTGATATTTTAACCCGTATTAAACAAATTGAAGAGGAAGAAGGCGTTGAGTCTTCTGACGAATCTGAAACATTCTTTGATGAGGACATTTAACATGATGAATATTCAAGGTATTATGAAACAAGCTCAAATGATGCAAAAGAAAATGGAAGAAGCTCAAGAAAAAGCCGCTCAGGAAGAAGTTAACGGCACCAGTGGCGGCGGCATGGTTAATGTTACCTTAAACGGTAAATTCGAAATGAAAAAAATTGAGCTTGATAAATCTTTAATTAACCCAGATGAAGTTGATATTTTGGAAGATTTAATCATGGCTGCTTATAATGATGCCAAATCTAAAGTTGATGATAACTTGAACAAAACCATCTCTTCTGTGACCGGCGGTTTGAACATCCCCGGCTTGAAACTCCCTTTCTAAGCTGAAATATCATGGCCGGTCAAGATATTGAAAAATTAATTAAACTGGTTGCCAAACTTCCTTCTTTGGGGACACGTTCCTCAAGAAGGATTGTTTTGCAACTCATAAAAAAGAAAGAAACACTTTTATTGCCTTTAATTGAAGCAATGAATGATGTGGCAAACAACATCAAAACTTGTGAAATTTGCGGCAATTTTGATACAACCTCGCCCTGCTCTATTTGCTCTTCTGCAACCAGAGAATCGCATATTTTATGTGTGGTGCAAGATGTGGCCGATTTATGGGCCATGGAGAGGATTTCTTTTTTCAAAGGTAAATACCACGTCTTGGGTGGCATTTTATCTGCTCTGGATGGAATTACGCCGGAAGATTTGAATATTGACGCCCTAATAGAAAGAATTTCTAAAGAAGAAATAAAAGAGGTGATTTTAGCCTTACCGGCAACTGTTGACGGTCAAATAACCACGCACTACCTTTTATCCAGATTAAAGGACTTGCCGCTCAAAATAACCACTCTGGCGCAAGGTATTCCGATGGGCGCAGAGCTTGACTATATGGATGAAGGCACTTTGCAGTTAGCTCTTAACTCTCGCAAACTCCTCTAACAAACGCAACGCGTTTGATCGCATATATTTTCTTCTTTCTTGACATTAATCATTATTAATAAGAAAAGCCCCTTTTACGGGGCTTTTTCTTATTCTACGGTATTTTCTATCAATCTATCTAGATTACCGCGTTCGTGCGCATCATATACTTTGGCCTTGGCTTCTTCTTGCTTTTTCTTTTTTTCTGCCTCTATTTTTTGATTGGCCTTTGTATTGTCTATAACCTTGATTGGTTGTTTTTTAGCAACTTTCGGCTGAGCTAACATCTCAAATAAAACATCTATGTCTGTTTGAGATTTTTTATCATATTCGGCGGAATCTTCTTCGTCATCCTCTGCACGTTTGGTTTTTTCTTTAATCTTTGCCAAAGTTGATTCCGGAATTAAATTTTCTATCGGTTTGGCAAAAGAACCTGCGATGTTGAAATATTTAGAATCTTTCATTACTTGCGCTTGATTTTCTTTCGGAACCATCCAGTTAATTAAAATATAGCATAAAATTACCAATAAAAAGGCTCTGAACACACCAAAGAATAGACCCAAAATTCTATCTAAACCGCTTAATTTGCTGTTTCTGATTGTGCCTATTATTTTTGATGTAATGATTATCCAAATAATGAAAAATAATACGATAATGATTGATGCACTGGCAACTGCCGCTGCAGAAGAATTATCAACGTGTTTTTCCATAAACGGGGTTACAACCGGCATTAAATATATAACAGCGGTAATAGCCAATACCCAACCGATGATGGATAAAACTTCTTTAATCAGTCCTCTTCCCAGCGCTATTAATGCCGAAATTGCCACGATTATTAATATTGCCACGTCTAAACTATTCATTTTCTGATCCTTTAGTTAAACCAATTTATCAATCTTTGAACATTGCCGATTTCATAAACACTCATATCTGTATTTAGGCTTGTTTTTTTATCTTTTGTATAACTTGGCGGAATTATGCAGCTTGCAAAACCCAATTTTTGCGCCTCTTTTAAGCGTAATGAGGGCTGCGTTACCGCCCTAACCTCTCCTGACAAGCCGATTTCTCCAAAAATAACCATATCATGCGGCAAAGGTTTATTGGTCATAGAAGAAATAACCGCCATTGCCACGGCTAAATCCGCTGCAGGTTCGGTTATTCTTAAACCGCCGGCAATATTTAGGTAAACATCTTGAGAACTCAAATTCATTCCGCATCTGGCTTCCAAAACAGCTAATATCATTGCCAAACGGTTAGAATCCCAGCCAACAACCGCTCTTTTGGGGCTGGCATAGCCCGTGGGGCTCACTAAAGCTTGAATTTCTACCAAAACAGGTCTGGAACCTTCTATTCCGGCAAAAACGCATGAACCGGAAATATTTCCCTGTCTTTCCGCCAAAAACAATGCTGACGGATTTTCTACTTCTACCAAGCCTTTATCTTGCATTTCAAACACGCCAATTTCATCAGTGGCGCCAAAACGGTTTTTAACGGCTCTTAAAATCCTAAAATGATGCCCTCTCTCCCCTTCAAAGTAAAGAACGGTATCTACCATATGTTCTAAAACTCTCGGGCCGGCAATTGAGCCTTGTTTGGTTACATGACCAACAACAAAAAGCGTAAAGCCTTTTCTTTTGGCCAATTTAATCAACTCATATGAACAAGCTCTAACTTGTGTTACGCTTCCGGGGGTGGATTCAACATCCTCTAAATACATGGTTTGGATAGAATCTATAATCACCACATTGGCATTTGATTTTTCCAATGTGGCAACAATATCTCTGATATCTGTTGCACTGGCTAAATTTACGGGTGCTTTTTCCAAACCAAGTCTTTTGGCTCGGATGCGCACTTGGTCTATCGCCTCTTCTCCGGAAATATAAAATACTTCCGGTTTGCTTGGCAACTCTGCTACTTTGGCACAGGCTTGGAGTAACAACGTAGATTTGCCTATTCCGGGGTCTCCACCAACCAAAATAACCGAGCCGGGGACTAATCCGCCGCCACAGACACGGTCTAATTCTTTAATGTTGGTTGATAATCTTTCCAGCTTTTCCGCAGCCCCTTCCAAAGGAACAAAATCTATCATTTTGCCCTTTTGTTTAGGCTTTAAGTTAGAAAAACCCTCTCCACCGATTTTTTCTTCAACAATTGTGTTCCATTCTCCGCAGGCATCACATTTTCCTTGCCATCTGGGATATACGGCGCCACAATTTTGACATACATATTCGGTTGTTTTTTTAGACAAGGCTAGACCTCCACTTTAATCGGTCCCTCAGAACTACCATTAATAAATTGGCGAACATATTCGTTTTTGGTTTTATCTAATTCTTTTACCGTTCCTTGCCAGATGATTTTGCCTTTGTATAACATTGCTATTCTATCGGCAATTTTTCTGGCGGAGGCCATATCATGCGTAATGGTTAAAGCCGTTGCGCCCAAACCTTTAACAGACTCAATAATCAGGCCGTTAATTACGTCTGACATAATCGGATCCAAACCTGTGGTCGGCTCATCAAAAAAGATGATTTCCGGACGTGTGGCAATAGCTCTGGCCAAACCTACACGTTTTTGCATACCGCCTGACAGTTCTGATGGTGATAAATCGGCAACATCGGGGGCCAAACCGACCTGACGCAATACTCGAATAGCTTCCATTTTGGCGTTTTTTCTATCCATCTTTTGATTTTCTAGCAAACCAAAAGCAACGTTTTCCCACACGGTTAAGCTATCAAATAAAGCACCGCCTTGGAACAACATGCCCATTTTTGAGTGTAGTTTTTCTTTCTCTTTTTCAGAAACACCAACAACTTCTTCATCATCAATCAAAATGGAACCTTGATCCGGAGTTAATATACCTTGAATGCACTTAATCAGCACAGACTTTCCGGTTCCGGACCCACCGATAACCACTAAAGATTCACCTTTTTTGATATCTAAATCAACACCGTCTAACACAACTTTTTTGCCAAAAGCTTTGTGAAGATTGGTAATTTTTATTTTTGAATCTGACATTATTTTTTTCTCCACTTAAGCTTATTTTGAAAAGAACATTCCGGTAATGATATAGTTGAAAATCAAAATCAAGATTGAAGAAGAAACAACCGCATTTGTTGTAGCTTCACCAACACCTTGAGCACCGCCTTTTGATTTGAAACCATTATAGCATCCCATAATGGAAATAATAAAACCAAATACAGCCGCTTTAACGACACCGGTTATAATGTCCAAAGCTTGTAATTCTTGAAGTGTGGCTTTGATATAGTTTGCCGGATTGAAACCTAATTGGAAAACGCCAACAACATAGCCACCAAAAATACCAATAACATCTCCGATTAAAACCAAAATCGGCAAAACAAAAACTCCGGCAAGCAAACGCGGCGCAATCAAATATTTATAGGGATTGGTGGAAAGCGTGGTTAAAGCATCAATTTGTTCGGTTACTCTCATTGTTCCGATTTCAGCAGCCATTGCCGCACCAATTCTGCCGGCAACCATTAATGCAGACAACACCGGCGCCAACTCTCTTGTAACGGAAATCAAAACAACGGAAGCAACGGCACTTTCCGCACCAAAACGTGAAAAACCTGAATAACTTTGCAAAGCAATAACCATACCGGCAAAGATGGTTGTTAAACCAACAACAGGTAAGGAATAAAATCCAATATCCATAATTTGGCGTAAGATATTTTTTATATAAAACGGGGGGACAAAGCTATTGCCGACCGAACGAATAATAAATATTGATAAACTACCTAATCCGGAAAAGAATTTTACCAGAGGTTTTCCAAGTTTACGTAAAAATTTTTCAATCATATCAAACTCTTTCTTTGTGATTTTGTTTTTTGTGTATTTTATGACGCTAATTTTTAGAAATCAATAAACTTATCATATTTGTGGAGAAGGTTTTTGCATCAATGCTAACAAAACCTTATCTGTTGCAGACGCTTCAAAAGGCCATATAGTAATTTTTGGTATTTTAATACCTTCAAGCTCTATAAATTCCGGCTCCGGCAAACGCACCACTTCCGACAAATTTTCAGCTAAATCAACAACTAATTCTATGTTCGCTGCTTTTTTAGATGAAAAATACATCAAACCCAAGCCTCTGACTTCCAACATATTGGCAATGGTATTAACGCTATATGCCCTTAATTTTCCTCTTTTTTCAAAAATATCTATTCTATCATCTCCAACCAGAGAAAAACCCTTATCCATAATCAAACGCAAACTTAAATCTGATTTTCCGGAACCAGATTTTCCGCAGATTAATACTCCTTTGTCTTTATACACAACGCATGATGCATGGATATTGGTCAAATTTATTCTCCTTTTTCTTCAAATCTTGTTCTTGTTTTTTCATCATCGCAATAAAATTGAAATAAGCGCGCTTCTCCTTGAGGGATTATTTCTACCCTGATTGCTTTTCTCGGTAAATATCCTCCCATTTTTTCCGGCCATTCAATTAAGCAAACCGTTTGATATAAAGCTTCTTCCATGCCTAATTCAAAAATCTCATCCGGATTGTTCAGACGATATAAATCATAATGATAAATTTCAAAATCAGGCGCTTCATATGTTTGCAAGAGTGTAAATGTCGGGCTTGGAACGTCTGTTTGCGGTATGAAATTTTGCACAAAAGCGCGGCAAAAAACACTCTTTCCCATGCCTAATGTGGCAAAGAAAGCAAATACATCTCCTATTTTTGCTTTTGAGGCAAAATATTGGGCAAGTTTTTGAGTGTCTTCCTCTGATTTTGAAAGATATGAATAAAACAAATTCACGTTATTCTCCTTGTTTTACAGATTTAGGACACTGTTTCTTTTTTTCTTCGGTTTGGTTACTTTTATGTTTGGTTTTTGTTTTTTCATATTTCGCCAATCTTGCGGACGATAAAATTCTCCTTGCCATAAACCAACTCGTTGTTGAGATGCTTCTTCTTGGTAGGGAAGGTATATCGGACTTTGGTTCTCATCAGCAATTGCCCAACCGGCATTAACCAAAGCTGCTCCAATATCATAATCACCCAAAGAACAAACACCCAATAAATTTCCGCTCATATCTTGCTGCAAAATTTTGCAAGATACGGGCTGATTCATTACCCAGTCTCTTAACCAGGTTGCGGCAACATAGCCACATCTGTAGGAGCGGCCCATTTTATTAGCACAGGTTTGATCTAATTCTGGAGCATCAATTCCGTATAAATATATTCTGTGACCGTTAATTTTAATAACATCAGCCATTACAACTTCAGCCATTCCTTCTAAAATAGGAGCATTCTGAAGATCCGGCATTCCTCCTTCTTGTTGTTGGGCTGCAGCTCTGCGACGTGAATTTGCAGACATCTTTGAAGGTTCTACTTTTCTTAATGACGGAGTTCCTTCTACATTATTGTCATTATTGTTTAGGGCAGGTCTTTGTCCTAATATTGTTTGCAAGGTTGGAATAACTTGTCCCACACCATTGTTAAAACCTCCGATGGCATAAATCAAGAAGGCTATAATTCCTGAAAAAATAAGAAAAGACGGCAAACAACCCATTGCTCGCCATGCCATCTTCAAAAAAATGTACAATACAACTAAACCTACCAGAAATACGATAAATCCGGCTCCTTGAGCCAGAATACTATTACTTTGAGTTCCGGCACCGCCGCTGAAAATTAATAAAAACGCACCTAATGCTGTTAAGATTTTTTTTAAGAATCCCATGTTTTTAAGCCTTTTCTTATTATTTCATACCAAATATTTTTTATTTTTATCCTTTTATGGTAAATATATCCTTACTTTTTATAAAAAAAAGACCTTACATTTAAGTAAGATCTTTTCCTTTTTCTATTGCCTCTTTAGAAAACTCTGTCATCCAAGGCAAACTAAACTCTATTATACCAAAGTAGCTCAATATATATATGGCAAAAAAAACACCTAATATTAAAAACAATATTCGCCAAGCTATTTTCGCAATCAGGTTAATAATAAGAAATCCGACAATCAAGCCTGTGCAGATTAGAAACTTATTTGTCCAATCATCTTTTATCAAACCAAGTGAGGCACTCACAAAAGTGCCTACAATAATTAATCCGATTATAAAATATTTGATAACAAACATTAATCAACTACTTTGATGCTGAATTTATCTGTATTTGCTGTCTGCGGCTCTGCTTTAAATACAGTGTTCAGACTCTTAGAAATGTTTTTGTTATGATTATTTTCCAACAAATCTAAAATCATGTCCAACTCAGCTGCTGACGCATATTGTAAAACGACTTTACCGCCACCTTGTTTGCTTGGTGTAATTTTTATTCTCAAACCTAATTCTTTTTTCAAGCTATTTTCAATGTCTGTTAAGTCATTGTCTTTTGCTTCATTTTTCTTTTCTTTTTTAGGTTCTTTTTGTTTTGCAACAAGGTCTTCCACCTGACGAACACTCAAATCTTTTGCAATAATTTGTTTTGCTAAATCTATTGCATTATCTAAGCCTACTAATGTTCTGGCATGTCCGGCAGAAAGTTTTCCTTCTTTAATCATATCTTGGATTTCTTGCGGAAGATTAAGCAAGCGCAATGTGTTTGCAATGTGGCTTCTGGATTTACCGACAATTTGAGATAAGGCTTCTTGCGTGTGAGAAAATTCATTAATTAATCTTTGGAAACCTTCTGCTTCTTCAATGGCTGACAAATTTTCTCTTAACAAGTTTTCAACCAAAGCAACTTCCAAAGCTTCTTGATCTGAGAAGTCTTTAATAATTACCGGAACTTCTTTAAGACCTGCTACTTTTGACGCGCGCCAACGTCTTTCACCGGCAATGATTTCATACTTGTCACCGATTTTACGAACGAGCAGGGGTTGTAATACGCCTTTTTCTTTGATTGATTCAACCAATGCATTCAAAGCCTCGGCATCAAACTCTGTTCTTGGTTGATATTTACCGGCAACAAGCAAGTTAATATCTAACATATTTTTATTGGCATTGTTTTCTTTTGTTTTGTGCGGTGTATCTTGCAACACATCTAGGCTTAAATCTTCTCCACCCAGAAGAGCACCTAATCCGCGACCTAAACTTTTTTTCTTATTTTCTTCTAGCATGCCAATAATTCCTTCTCTCTTTTCAAAACTTCTCCGGTTAAACTAATGTAAGCTTGTGAGCCGGGACACTTAAAATCATAAATCAAAACAGGTTTTCCATGTGATGGAGCTTCTGAGATTTTTACATTTCTCGGAATAACGGTTTGGTAAACTTTTTTACCGAAAAAGTTTCTGACATCTTCTTCAACTAATTGGGTCAAATTATTTCTTTTATCATACATGGTCAAAACCACACCTTGAAGTTCCAAATCAGGGTTAAAGACTCTTTTTATTTGATTTATGTTTCTGATTAAATCTGTAATACCTTCCAAAGCCAAAAATTCACATTGCAACGGTACAATGACGGAATTTGCCGCAACAAGAGCATTTATGGTGATTAAGCCAAGAGAAGGCGGGCAATCAATCAAAATATAATCATAATTAACTGCTTGCGTTTCAATTGCTTTCTTTAATGCAAATTCTCTTTTTTCCATATCAACCAATTCTATTTCGGCACCGGCCAAATCTGCAGAAGAGGGGACAATAGAAAAGTTTGGAATCTCTGTCCAGACAATTGCTTCTGATAACTTTGCTTCACCAATCAAAACTTCATATGCAGATGCCATACGACCCTTTTTATTCACGCCCATTGATGTTGAAGCGTTTCCCTGAGGATCTAAATCTATTACCAAAACTTTTTTTCCGGCAGCGGCCATTGCCGTAGCGACGTTAACTGTTGTTGTGGTTTTTCCAACACCGCCTTTTCTGTTTGCAATAGCAATAACTCTTGGCATCTATTTACCTCCTTTTTTTTGCAAATTTTTTATGATTAAAATTTTACCTTCATCACTTGTTTCGCTATCGTGAATTTCACAATCAAACGACCATTGTTTTTTTGCCTCTTCAATTTCTTCTAAATATTTTTTCCCTTTGGGGAAAATGCAAATTGTGTTTTCAGCAAAAAACTTTTGTGTGTAGTTTAACAATTCTTTTAATGAAGCCATTGCTCTAGATGTAATGACATCAACTTTTTTATTTGGTAAAGATTCTATTCTCTGATTCAAAACTTCAACATCAAGATTGCAGATTTTTTTTACTTCATTTAAATACAGTGTTTTTTTAGCAATACTTTCAACCAAAGATATTTTTAAATACGGTGTTTTTTCTTTTGCCATAACAGCCAACACCATAGCTGGAAAACCAGCACCAGAGCCAAAATCTAGCAAAGTTTTTGCAGATGATGGAATAAACTTAAACAGCTGAGCAGAGTCAATAAAATGTCTATTCCAGCAATCTTGCAAAGATGAATTGCTTACCAAATTGAACTTATTTTGCCACTCCACCAAAGAGGCTTCATAGGCCTTTAATTGTTCAAATGTTTCACGTGAAACATTGTATTTTTCCATAAAATTTTTCATAAGATATTTATAAAATTTTTTTATATTATTTAAAATATAAAAAACGCACTTATAAACACCTATTTTAAAAATAAAGAAAAAGAATCTTAAAACAATGACTTAAACACATTTTCTTGAATCTATTTTTTAAGAAAATCTAATGTTAATCTATGTTGATTATGATATTTTTTAAGCAAATTTTCGGCTCTTTCAAAGTGTTGTCCTAGCATATCAACATTGTGCGCGTCATCACTCAGAATTGTTTGAACGCCACGTTTACACAACTCTTCAACCATCCAATCGCAAGGATGCTGCATATTGATTCGGTTGTAACCACTGGTGTTTATCTCATATGTTTGATGATATTTGCTTAAAGCTTCGACAATTTGCCAACGATATTCATCATATTCTTTTTTATCAGGAATCTTGATAACACAATAATCGGGATGGGCTAAGAAATTAAAATAGCCGCTTTTGATATTTTCAATAATATTTTGCCAGTGATTTTTAACCAGCTCGTTAAATTCTTCTTCTGTAATGTTCTCCGGCAACCAATCCAGATGATATAAATTACACATAAATGTTTCATCTTGGTTTCTTAAAAAATGATTTGAACCAATCAGATAATCAAATTTTAGTTCCTTGAGCATTTTTTCAAAACCGTTTCGCCATTCCTTAGATGGGAAAAAATCTACTTCAGCACCAACATAAACATCTATCTTATGCTTTTCTCCTTCAGATTTTACTTCATCAATTACTCTTTTGAAGACATCAACAATTTTGTTCCAATCTGAAAAAAACATTGGAGAAAAAGGGCGCATATTGGGGTGCCAAATTAAGTGATTTGAAATTCCGATAGCTTCAAAACCAAGTTCTTCAGCCTTTGTAATCATTTCTGCAACGCTTGAACGACCATCAAAAACGCCAAAACTGTTTGTATGGCAATGTAAAGTAAAGTTTTGCATTATAACCTCGGTAAGTTTTCAATGATTTTTCCATTATCAGATGCTTGAATATCAACACCCAAGTCTTGTAAATTTTTCAACAAATTCGGGTAACCTCGCAAAGCAAAACAAGGTTCATTGATTGTGCTTTTTCCGTTAGTTATGCAGGCGAGCAAAATCAATCCCATTGTGCCTCTTAAATCTGTTCCTTTGGCGTTGGCAGCATGAAATTCTGATGGATTGACATTGATGAGTAGATTTTTTACTGTTGCTTGTTGTCCGCTTACAACATCAAATTGATAAAATTCGCTATTTAAGCCAAACTTTGCCATTTCTTCCAAATGAGCTGATCTTCCCGGCCAAATTAAATCTGATATGACGCTTGGTGTTTTAGCTTGTGCCATAATCGGTGTCCAAATTTGTTGCAAATCTGTTTCAAATCCGGGGAAGGGGGTTACTTGCATAACAAAACCGTTAAAGGCTTTTCTTCTTTCAAAGTCTAAATAAAGCTTGGTTTGATTGGCTGAATAATAAATGCCTTTATCAAACATTTTTTCAAGCTGATTAAGCCAAGGGCGGCAATGGTCAAAATTAATTCCATCCAGTTCTATTGAACCTTTTGAACCCAAAGCAAGCAAAGCATAAGTTGCGGCTTCTAATCTGTCTGGAATAACTTCAAAATCTACTGCTTTTAATAAGCCGTTATTTTTGCCATCATATATTAAGCCTGTTCTTTGGCTACCGGATAATCCTAAGCCCATTTTTTGAAGCATATTAACCAAGTTTGATACCTCAGGCTCTAAGGATGCATTATACATCATTTTACAGTTGTTTGAGCCGGCAACAGATAATAACCAGTGGAATGTTGCACCGTGAGAAGATTTGAATGTTGTATATACGGGGCACAAATCCTTGTTTTCTTGTTTTGGAAGTTTGAAGTCTAAGTATGAATATTTATCTTTTGTTTCAACACTTATTGTTGCGCCAAAGATTGTTTTGATAAGTTCTTCATGGAAGTCTGTCGGTCTTTTACCCCCAAATGAACATCCTCCGGGTAAGCAAACTTTTAAGCTATCAAATTCTTTGGTTCGGCAAAAACGAGCTAATAATGACCCCCAAAGATAATAGCTGGCTCTGAAGTTTGCCGCCTGATGTGATAATTCATTTTTTGTGATTTTAGCTGCATGGAGTTTTAATATTCTTTTTTGAGGATTAAAACGGACATCAACGCCAATATCTCTCATGATATTGCCCATTTCGAGAACATCAGATATATAAGGCACGTTTCTTAAAGTTACAACATCATCTGTAAGCAAAGCAGCGGCCATTAATCCCAAAATAGAATTTTTAGCACCACTTATTTTAATATCGCCTTGAATAGGTTTGCCACCATTTATATATAGGCACTCAGGAATAAAAAAACTCTCGTTCATAACAGACTCCAAAAATTTTAGTATCTAAATTATATGCTTAGCTCTTTAATTTTTGGTAAATCTGATAAAAAAAAGAGCGGGATTTTTACGCCTGCTCTTTAAATACAGTGTTATTTTTTTACATAACCCAAAATTGCCGTTATGGCCGCCGGTGTGACACCGGGGATACGAGAAGCCTCTCCAATGGTAGATGGCTTAACCTTGCTTAACTTGGCAACCATCTCTCGAGATAAACCTCCGATTTTACTATAATCAATATCTTCTTTTAATTTCAAATTTTCATCTTTTTTGAAAACTTCGATATCTGCCATTTGGCGTTTGATGTATCCGGCATAGCGAGCTTCAATCTCAATTGCCTCATAAACAACATCCGGCATATCAGCCAACTCTGGGAAAAGTTTGTTGATTGTTTCACGTGAAACGTCTTCATAACTCATTAAGTTAAATGGTGTTCTCTTCGTGCCATCACGTTTGACATTCAAACCCAAAGCATCAATCTCTTTATAGGTGGTTTGCAAAGTTTGACAAAGCTCAGAATAATGTTCAATTTGCTCTTTTTTGGCTTTAAATACACTGTATCTGTATTCTCCAACACAGCCAATATCATGCCCTTTTTCGGTCAAACGGCGGTCAGCATTGTCAGCACGCAAGAACAAACGATATTCTGAACGAGAAGTGAACATACGATATGGCTCATCAACACCTTTGGTGATTAAGTCATCAATCATCACACCAATGTAAGCTTCACTTCTATCAACCACAAATTCTCTGCTTTTGCCCTCAGCATACAAAGCCGCATTCACACCGGCAACCAAACCTTGCGCACCGGCTTCTTCATAACCTGTGGTACCGTTAATTTGTCCGGCTAAAAACAATCCGGGGACTTTTTTAACTGCTAATTTGTTATCTAACTCTTGCGGGTCAACATAGTCATATTCAATAGCATAAGCGTAGCGCAAAATTTCAACATCTTCCAAACCTTCCATGGTGTGAATGAAAGCATCTTGCACATCTGCGGGCAGGGAAGTAGAAATTCCGTTCGGGTAAACAACATCTGTATTCAAACCTTCAGGTTCCAAGAAAATTTGGTGACTTGTTCTATCTGCAAATTTAACCAACTTGTCTTCAATACTTGGGCAATATCTTGGACCAATACCGGTAATCAAACCAGAAAACAAAGCGCATTTATCAAAATTATCACGGATAATCTTGTGTGTTTTTTCATTTGTATGTGTGATATAACACTGAATTTGCGGATTGGTAATTTTATCCGTTAAATAAGAAAACGGAACAGGAGGATTATCACCATCTTGGGTAGCTAACTTTTCCCAATGGATAGTTTTGCCGTTCAAACGGGCAGGGGTTCCGGTTTTTAATCTACCGAGTTTTAAGCCTAATTGCTTTAAATACGGTGTTATACCTGTACAACTTTCTTCTCCGATACGTCCGCCAACCGTGGCTTGGTGGCCTACGAACATAACACCATTCAAAAATGTGCCGGATGTTAAGATTGTAGCTTTTGAACGAATCTCATCTCCATTGGCTAAAATAACACCTTCAACCTGATTATCTTTGATAATTAAACCCTCAACAGCAGCTTCAATGATATCTAAGTTTTTCTGCTCTTGCAAAGCTTCCAACATATATTTTTTATATAAATCTCTATCTGCTTGCGCACGCGGACCTCTTACGGCCGGTCCTTTGGAAGCATTAAGCATACGGAATTGAATGCCGCCTTTATCAATCACACGCCCCATTAATCCATCAAGAGCATCTATTTCTCTAACCAAATGTCCTTTACCCAAACCACCAATGGCCGGATTGCAAGACATGGCGCCAATAGTATCAATATGGTGTGTTACCAAAGCTGTTTTTGCACCTGTTCTGGCAGCAGCCGCACAAGCTTCACAGCCGGCGTGTCCACCACCGACAACAATTACATCATAAATTTTATTCATTATTTTATAAGGCCTTAAAAAGTTTATTTAATCTTGCCGGCATTATAATCAAAAAAATTTAGAAATCAATAAAAGGCATAAAAAAAAAGAGCGTTTGAAACGCTCTTTTTTATAAGTTCATCCTCTATCTTAAATATTAAGGATGAAATTTTTACGGCAGAAATGTACAAACTTGTACAAAACTGCATCCTCAAAATACCTCGGCGTAGCCAAGATAATTGAGACTATTAACGTTGCATAAGCATATGCATAATAAGGATCTGTTTCCTGGTAAGTAGTCTCAAAATCTTTGATAACCTCAATGAATTTTTCATTCAACACTATCAGGCTATTACCGTTCGTTTGTATAAGCATACTCTGGAACGATTCAGACTTGAAAAATCCATTTCCGAATGGCTTCAAGGCCTGAAGAAAATCAGCAAAAATGTCTCGGAGCAAAATGCTGTCTATGGTTGGTGTTCTCTTTTCAGAGTTTTTATCATATAAGACTTCATAAATCCACATTGGGTTGAAAGAAAATCCACTATAGTTTTTTACTTCCCACCAAACAGCATTTTCAAATTTCTTTTCCATACTTAAAATTTTTATTGGTTAATAATAGTTAATAATATAAATTATCGTTAACTTTATACCCTAAAAACAAGTTTAGGTCAAGTTTTCTTTGATGAAAGATTTGTTACATTTATTTGCCGATGCAAAAATCTCCAAAGATTTTATCTAAAATTTCATCAACCTCAATTCTACCGGTGATTTTTCCTAATGCACGTGCTGCAAGACGAACATCTTCTGCCGTTAATTCAATTTCTTTATCAAAGCCAAAGTTTTGCAAATTTTCCAAGACATCTTTTAATGCTTCTCTATAACGGCTTCTTGTTATAAGAAGGTTGGAGTTTGATGTAAAGCGATTGCGAATATTTTCCGATATTGCTTGCAAAACTTTATCTATGCCTTCTTTTTGTTTGGCTGAAATAACCAGACAACCTGATTTTTCTAAATCTGAACATTGTTCTTTAGTTAG
This sequence comes from uncultured Alphaproteobacteria bacterium, assembly GCA_944392265.1. GTDB lineage: Bacteria > Pseudomonadota > Alphaproteobacteria > RF32 > CAG-239 > CAJLXD01. Next base: position 28,999 of record CALXWC010000016.1, read on the forward strand.
TTTGTCTTTTTTATTGGCAACAAACAAAGCTTTTCCTTTTAGAGAATCTCTTATTTTATCAAACACTTGAATATCATCTTTTGAAGCATCAAACAAACAAATTACAAAGTCAGCATCTTTTATCTTGCCATAGGCAATATCAATGCCCATCTTTTCTATTTCTTCTTCAGTTTCACGCAATCCGGCTGTATCTGTAAACATAATCGGATATCCATTTAAGTCTAAATGAACATCAATAGCATCACGCGTGGTTCCAGCAATGTCTGAAACAATTACGGCATCTCTTTTAACAATGGCATTTAACAAACTTGATTTTCCGGCATTGGGCGCACCAACTATAGCCACACGGAAACCTTCACGCAATCTTTCACCAATTGAATCACCGTTCAGGTGGCTATTTATCTCGTTTTCAAGTTTAAATACAGTGTTCTTCATATTACTGATAACTGAAGAGGGAATATCTTCATCGGGAAAATCTATAAAGGCTTCTAAATGAGCTAACATCTTTACAAGCTCTGCCCGCCAGTTTTCATATAAGTTTTTTAAACCACCTTCCATTTGGCGCATAGCATATTTTTGTTGCTCAGATGTTTCCGAATCAATTAAATCTGCCAAACCTTCAGCTTCGGTTAAATCCATTTTACCATTATAAAAAGCGCGTTTTGAATATTCTCCGGGTTCTGCCATTCTATACCCATCTATCTCAGACAAGCATTTCATCACACTTTCAATCACCGCTTTTGAGCCGTGGGTTTGAAACTCGACAATATCTTCACCTGTAAATGAATTTGGAGCTTTGAAATATAAAACCAAACATTCATCTAAATTTTCGCTCTTATCCAAATTGTGCAGTTTGGCAAAATAGGCGTAACGCGGCTTTATTGTCTGCGTATCAATATTTGTCATTAACTTTACGGCTTTCAAGGCATCAATTCCTGAAATGCGAATCACGGCTACTCCGGATTTTCCATAAACGGTAGATAGAGCATAGATGGTTTGATTTGTCATTTTTATTCTCCTTATGTTGTTTTTATAATAAGATTGTTTGATGAAAGCAAGTTTTAAAAAACGACTCTAAAAAAATGCCGTTTTTTTGACCGTAGAGAGGCAATTTATCTTTTCTTAATAAAAGTATCATAAAATATGCGAAAAGCTTTTCTGTGGGCTTTTGGCGGACTCAATATTTTCTATTGAAAGTTGCAAAACATGAAAAAATCTAAAAAACTGATAATTTGGGATTTTGATGGTGTCATTGCTGATACAGAATGCTTGTGGATGGAAAACAGACGCCAACTCTTAAAAAAATATTTTAATGTTGATTGGGATTTAAAAACCACGAATCAATATTTGGGCGGTATGAGTTGGAGAACACGTTTGCAAACTTTACAAAATATGGGCTTTGATGTTAATGAAAAATTTGAACAAGAAGGCGAAGCTTTAGATTTTGCAGCTATGGATAAAGGAATCTCCCTAACTCAAGATATTGAAAAAATTTTTGCACATCAAGACATTAAACAGTGTATTGCAACCGGCGGCGCTAAAGAAAAGACAAAAAAGAAAATTTTATCCGTTGGTATTAATCAGATTTTTCCGCCTGAAAAAATTTTTATTGCCGAAATGGTTAAGCACGGCAAGCCTGAACCAGATTTATTTTTGTATGCCGCTGAAAAAATGGGTGAAAAGCCAGAAGATTGTATTGTTATTGAAGACTCTCTTTCCGGATTGAAAGCCGGTTTGGCCGCAAAAATGGAAGTGATTGCTTATGTCGGCAGCCAAATGAACAATAATCCAGAATATATTGAAAAAGTAAAAGCCTTAGGTGTTAAGCATATTTTTGACAATATGAATGATATTTATCAGTTTATATTTGCATAAAAAAAAGCTTCCTTATCGGAAGCTTTTTGTTTTTTTAAGAATTCATATTATTGAAGAAATCTTGGTTATCTTTGCTTTGCTTTAACTTATCAAGCAAAAATTCCATACCGTCGGTCATGCCCATTTGCATTAACACACGGCGCAAAACCCACATCTTGGACAAGGTTGCTTTATCAACCAACAATTCTTCCTTACGAGTTCCTGAACGTGTGATATCAATGGTTGGGAACAAACGTTTATCGGTTAATTTTCTATCCAAAATGATTTCTGAGTTACCGGTTCCTTTAAATTCTTCAAAAATAACTTCATCCATACGAGAACCGGTGTCAATCAAAGCTGTAGCAATGATGGTTAAAGAACCGCCTTCTTCAACATTTCTGGCGGCACCAAGCAAACGTTTCGGGCGTTGCAAAGCATTTGCATCCACACCACCTGTTAAAACCTTACCTGATGATGGAATAACAGTATTGTAAGCGCGGCCTAAACGTGTGATAGAATCTAGCAAAATGACAACGTCTTTTTTGTTTTCTACCAATCTTTTGGCTTTTTCAATCACCATTTCTGCAACCTGAACGTGGCGAGAGGCAGGCTCATCAAAGGTAGAAGAAATTACTTCACCTTTAACGGAACGCATCATATCGGTTACTTCTTCCGGACGTTCATCAATTAACAACACCATTAAGTAAGCTTCGGGGTGATTGGTGGCAATTGCGTGCGCAATGTTTTGCAACATAACTGTTTTACCTGTACGCGGCGGAGCCACAATCAATCCACGTTGACCTTTTCCTTGAGGAGCAATTAAATCAATCACGCGAGTGGTATAATCTTTGTCTCCGCAAATAATGTCAAAATCTAGCTTTTCGGTAGGATATAATGGGGTAAGGTTATCAAAATTTATTCTAAGTTTGGAAAGTTCGGGGTCAGAAAAATTAATTCTATTTACTTTTGTTAAGGCAAAATAACGTTCGTTGTCTTTTGGCGCTCTGATTTCACCTTCAACAGTATCACCCGTTCTTAAACCAAATTTTTTAACCTGCGAAGGAGAAACATAAATATCATCTGGTCCGGCTAAATAGTTTGACTGGCTTGATCTTAAAAATCCAAAGCCATCTTGCAAAACTTCTATCGTGCCTTCGCCGTATATGATATTGTCTTCACTGGCAACTTTTTTCAAAATAGCAAACATTAAGTCTTGTTTGCGCATAGAAGAAGCATCTTCAATGCCTAAGTCCTCTGCTTGAGCTAGCAGCTCTTTAGGGGATTTTTGTTTTAAATCTTTTAAATTCATGCTGACCTATAAATTTTGGGAATAAATTTTTTTATTAAGAAAATTTTAAATATTTATCTGAATATATTTGATTTGTGAGTTTTTTATATTATGCAAAAAGTTTTTTGTCAATAAAAGATTATCTTGCTTGTTTTAGAGTTTTTCAATTGGCAAAGAGTTAAAATTTTATTAACAGCCCCGCAGGGCTAACTATAATTTTTAAAAATTTTAGTAGTTATTTGTATATTCCTGTGAATCATGTGGATAAAATTTGATATACAAAGTTATACACATGTTAACGCTTTGTTAAGAATCGAGCGTGTATTTTTAGGCAATTTTTGCATTTTGGATTCTTTTTCAAACAACTAAACACCAAAAGTGGATTCATTACTTTAATTTTGAGATTTTTAAATATCCACAGACTGTTAATTTCTTTTTAGCCTGTATATAACTTTGAGTTTGGATTTTGCAATATGAGGATTAAATTGTATAAATCTTTTGAGAAGGCAGAGTTATGCACAAAAAGTTAATATTCTGTTAATAACTCAGTTTTGTTTTTATATTTCAATTGCTTAAGGCAAATATCATGATTTTGGCAGCGATTACCGGTTCTATCGGATGCGGAAAAACGACTTTGGCAAATATTTTCAAAAAACAGGGATATCCGGTTTTTGATGCTGATGCTTGGGTTAGAAGACTTTATTTTAAGCCAGATTTTATAAAGCTTGTGTTGCAAAATTTTCCGGAAGCCCAGACTGACGGCGTTTTTGATAAAAGAAAATTGCGCTTGATTGTCTTTGATGATAAGAAAAAATTAGAAAAGCTGGAGAATTTAATTCACCCGTTTTTGAAAAAACAACTTAAAGCTCTTATTAGAAAAAATGCCAAGAGTGATGATATTTTGTTTCTTGATGCCGCTTTGTTGTTTGAGCTTGGTTGGGAAAAGTATTGTGACTTTGTAATTGCGGTTAACGTTGATGAAGAAGTGCAAAAACAACGTGTGATGCAAAGAGATAATGTTTCTTTGGAGCATGTTGAAAAAATTATTCAAAAACAAATGAGCCAACAAGAAAAGGTAAAAAGAGCCGATTGGGTGGTTGAAACTGATGTACCTTTGAATTTGTTAAAAATTGCTGCTTTGGAAATTATAAAAGGATTAAACGGATGGGAAGTGATTAATCATGGTTAGAGAAATTGTTTTTGATACAGAAACAACCGGTTTTGATGCTGATAAAGGTGATAGACTGGTTGAAATCGGTGCTGTGGAATTGATTAACCATATTCCAACCGGAAAGGTTTATCATCAATATATCAATCCGCAAAGAGAAGTGCCTGAAGATGCGTTTAAAGTTCATGGCCTGTCTTATGATTTTTTGAAACAATTTCCAACTTTTGATCAGATAGTGGATGAATGGCTTGATTTTGTCGGCGAAGACGGAATCTTGGTTGCTCATAATGCTAAATTTGATATTACCTTTTGTAACTTTGAGCAAAAAGCCTTAAATAAAAGAGAGTTTTCTTGGGATAAGGTTATTGATACTCTAGAAATTGCACGCAATATGTTCCCCGGAACGCGTGTTAATTTGGATGCGCTATGTAAACGTTTTAATATTGATAACTCTAATCGTACCAAACACGGTGCTTTATTGGATGCGGAGCTTTTAGCCGAGGTTTATTTGCAGCTGATTGGCGGTCAAGAACCGTCAATGATGTTTGATGAGAAGAAAAAAACCGTTCAAACTCAAACAATTGTTGAGTTTGGTTCAACAGATGGCAAAATCAGAGAAGCGCGTCATTTTCCTTTGAGTGAAGAGGAAGTTAATTTGCATAATGAATTTTTGCAAAATAAAATTAAAAACGCCATTTGGTTAGCCGAAGAAAATACAGATTCAGAATAAATTTTTTATTATAATTATCTCATTGAAAAGATTCATTTTTTTTTCACGAAATTTCTTGTTATAGGTGTAAAAAAGTGATATGATATATTAATTATACATAGGTATGTTAACTCAGTATGAGGAGGCATGGTTATGAGTAGAAGCTTTTCATTGAGTGTGATTGCGATTTTTGGTTTGATGCTGGGTGTTGCTCCGGCATGGGCTGATGTTGATATTTCCGAAAAAAATAGAGTTGAAGTGAGTGACTGGGCTGGCTTAAAGAAAGCTGTTGAAAATGCCGCAGAAAACGCGGTTATTGTCTTGACAGGAGACATAACTGCAGATGCAAATAAACCGATTACTTCCGTTGGAAACACCGGCGTTGTGATAGACGGCGGCGGTCATACCATCATCGGTAAAGAAGGCTCATCAAATGGGCAATTTATTAATTTTGATTCTTCTGATAAAACCGATTTAATTATCCAAAATGTTAAGCTTGAAGGCTTTGGCAATGTGCAAGATTTTAATGCCAATGGCGGGGCGTTTTTTAATAATAATGGTACGATAACGCTTGTTAACAGTAGTTTTTATGATAACTATGTGCAAACCGGTGCCTTGAGGGATAGTGAAGAAGGACAATTGACCTTTGGTGGAGCGATTTATAATGAAGGAGATTTAACCATTCGCGCCGATAATGGGCAATCTATTTTCCGTGGCAACAAGGTAATTTGGGGTGATGACGAAGATTCTTCTTCTATCTATTTTGGCGGAAATCTCAAACTCGATTCTATTAATAATGGGTTGATTCTGTTTGATGATAAAGTTTCTGGCGCTGAAGTACTTGTGGGAGTTGATAGAAATAAAAATCAAATAGATGATTTTATTGAAGAATATGAACAACTTGGTTTTGAATTCAAACAAGATGGTGATAATTATATTGCTTCCGCTACTGTTGATGGAATGACTGTAACCATTCAAATCATCAAACAAGAAGATGGAACTTATAATATAAAAGTTATTTCCGGAGAGATGACTATCACCGGTGACAGCAGCAGTAAAGTTGTGTTTAATAATGCGATTGAAAAAGTGGGTAAGATAGACATATCCGGTACGAATGTTGATGTGAATGAGGGAGCGGGAATAATTTATCGAACCGTAACTCATGATGGCGGTGTGTTAAATATCAATGCCGGAGCGAAGGCCGAGGATAGTATCATCAATGATAAAGGTACGTTGAATGTGGCAGATAAAGCTGAAATCCGCCGAACGGAAGTTAATGACGGTGGTACTTTGCATGTTGCTTCAGGAGGATATGCCGAAGATACAATCGTGAACTCAGGTGGTAAATTAGATGCAGAAGCGCAATCTAAACTGCATAATATGCTTGCCAACGGCGGAGCAATTTTGGATATCGATAGTGGTGCGGTTTTGACCGGAAACATTGTCATTCATGCAGATGCCGAAATGGGTGGAAGTTATGATTATAGCCAAATCTTCAAAGATGAAGTGACGGATAAAGGTTCATTAACGCTTGTTGGCGGTTTGAACAGCGCGATGACGGAAAGCTCACTTGTGAACACCACGGAAGGAAAGAAACTGAACTTAACCGAAGGACAATATGCAATAGGTGATGGCGCACAAGCAGTAGAAGGTTGGGATATGCTCACTCTAAAAGATACTGCAACAGTGAAGTTGGAAGGTGATATTGGTTTAACCGGCCCAAACAAGAAGTTAATTATAGAAAACGGTTCGACCTTAGATTTGGCCGGACATTCACCAAGTAATTATACAATTACTGGTTCTATCAGCAATGATGGTATGATGAACTTTACGCATCCAGATGATGATGCAGATGATATCACCACCATATTTGGAAACTATAAAGCTTATAACAACGCAAAAATGAATATAAATGTTAATCCGAACGAAAATGTATCGGATTTGTTGAGGGTAGAAGGTGATGTTATAGGAACAACAGAAGTAATATTGAACATTGTCGGAGGAAATACTAAACCGACAGATTTAATCCAATTTGTAGAAGCCCCGAATGATTGGGAAAAGACCGGAGCATCATTTGACATCTATCGAGTATATGGAAGTTCTTTTGAGTGGGGTGTTTTATATAAAGACAACGGTTGGTATACTGGAACTGTTGATATGATAGATGGTCCAAATGGTTATGGAGAGAGTAATACGGGAAATTTGGAAGATGATGAAAACTTGGATGATGATGCCGTATTGCCGCCAGAGTTCCCGGATGCACCTACACAACCTGATTCAGGTGGAAACGGTAAAAATCCTGAGGTGGTTGGTGAGGCTATTGCATATATGGGCTTACCAAGTGCTGGTATAGAACAAACGAGAGGTATGAGTCGAAACGTAGCAAACAAAGTTGCTGCCAC
>CALXWC010000017.1 GCA_944392265.1 uncultured Alphaproteobacteria bacterium
TGGAGCGGTTATGCCAACACATCTTACACCTTTGGCTCTGATTATACCAACTTAGGCCTTAACGCCGGTTTGAACTACGCTTTTCAATAAAATAAGCACAAATAAAAAAGCCTTGGCAAAACCAAGGCTTTTTTTGATATAATATTATTGTGCAGGAATAATGCGAGCTTCTTTACCATAAAGTAAATAACATTTTTCACCCGGAGTCATTAAAACGTCATTACCTTGTGTAATAGTCATAACATTGCCGTTTTCGGTTTTAACCACATATTCATAGCCTTCTTGTTTAGAAAGTCCGCTTTGAGCTGCATCTCCGGCAATTCCACCAACAACAGCACCACCGATAGCACCCAAGATTTTGGTTGTATCATTTCCGCCAACCAAACTACCGGCAACACCACCGGCACCTGCACCGGCAATCATTCCGACATTGTTATCACTTCTGACAACAACTTGACGAACGCTTAATACTGTACATCCCATAGCACGACCAACTTGACGTACACCTGATGTAGAATAATCATTGGCACCGATATTAGAAGTGCAGGCGTTAATGGATAATGCGAAGGGCAATAAAGCCAATAAAGCAATTTTTTTCATGTGATAAACTCCTAAAAATTAAATTATTTTGATTTTATACGGCAAATAACATTTGTCAATGCTAGACAAATAAAAACAACTGATATATATATCTTAAGAGAAATTTTCTAAAAAATAATAAATTTATAAATATTGAGGAAGAATATAAGATGTTGAAAAGAACAAAAATTGTCCATCTTTTGCAAGCTGAACAACCATTAGATAAGGTTTTAGTTAAAGGTTGGGTCAGAACAAGAAGAGATTCTAAAGATTTTTCTTTTATAGAGATTAATGACGGTTCATGCTTAAAAAATATTCAAGTCATTGCGAACAATACCCTCAATAATTATAATGATGTTAAAAAATTAAGCACAGGTTCTTCTTTGGCTGTTGAAGGCGCATTGGTAGAATCAAAAGGCGGCAACCAAAAATATGAAATCGTGGCAGATAAAGTAGAAATTTATGACATTGCGCCTGATGATTATCCTTTGCAAAAGAAAAAGCATACCGACGAATATTTAAGAACAATTGCACATCTTCGTCCGCGTACCAATAAATATGGTGCCGCATTCCGTGTCCGTTCAGAATTGTCATTTGCAATTCACAAATTTTTCCATGACAGAGGATTCCGTTATGTTCATACCCCGTTAATTACAGGTTCGGACTGTGAAGGTGCCGGAGAAATGTTCCGCGTAACAACTTTAGACTTGGAAAATTTGCCAAGAACAAAGGACGGTAAAGTTGATTATAGCCAAGACTTTTTTGGAAAAGAGGCTCATTTAACGGTTTCCGGACAATTAAACGGAGAGATGTATGCTCTCGGATTAGGTGATATTTACACTTTTGGACCAACATTCAGAGCAGAAAACTCTAACACCACACGTCACGCTGCAGAGTTTTGGATGATTGAACCTGAAATGGCTTTTGCAGATATTTATGATGATATGGATTTGGCTGAAGATATGGTTAAATTCTGTGTAAAACATGTTTTGGACAACTGCCGTGATGATATTGAATTGTTTGACAAGTTTGTTGAACCGGGTTTGATTGCTAAATTAGAAAACATCATCAATAATGGATTCGCTCGTATTACTTATGCCGAAGCTATTGAAATTATGCAAAAATCAGGCGAACATTTTGAATATAAGCCCGAATTTGGCATTGATATGCAAACTGAACATGAGCGCTTTTTGGCAGAAAAGCATTTCAAACGTCCGGTAATTGTAAGAGATTATCCAAAAGAGATTAAAGCTTTTTATATGCGATTGAATGATGATGGAAGAACAGTTGCTGCCATGGATGTTTTGGTTCCGGGAATTGGTGAGATGATTGGTGGTTCTCAACGTGAAGAACGCTATGATGTTTTGGTTCAAAAAATCCATGAAATGGGAATGACCGAAGAAGATTATTCTTGGTATTTGGATTCCAGAAAATTTGGTTCTGTTCCGCATGCCGGATTTGGCTTGGGTTTTGAAAGAATGATGATGCTTATTACAGGAATAGCCAATATTAGAGATGTTATTCCGTTCCCAAGAACACCAAATTCTATTAACTTCTAAGATTAAGGGAAAAAATATGAAATACTTTTTATCAGCATTGTTGTTTTTGAATATATTTATTGTAGGTGCAATGGCTCAAGAAAATAAGGATGTTCAAGCAAATAGCGATGCTGATAAAAAAAGCATATCAGGGGTGACATTGCGTCCCGAAGCGTTAGATACCTTAAGAAGGTCCAAACAAAACCTGATGGAAGCACAGCAAGAAGAGGGATTCTTTAGCGAAAATCCGGTTAATTTAATTCCGGATTGCCAGTCAGAAAGACTTAAAAAGGCTGTTTTAAACAAGGTAAAAGAATATCAAAAACAATATCCTGAAAACAGTATTATAGGAATAAGACAACAAAAGTTACTATTAAAAAGACTGAGAGAATTTTCAAAAGTTGAAATCGCATCATTAAATCCGGAAAAATATCCAAAGCTCGGAGATAAAATAATCACTTATAAAATAAATGATGGAATAGCTGAAAAGGAAATGCGTCTGTGCAAAAGTACAGAACCTTATAATATTTATCTATTGATATACCCAAAGGGTAGCGATTATTTGATAGATATTGTAGATATGGAAAAAAATTTTCCAAGAGATTTGACCGCCGTATATAATTAAAAAAAATATTGATTTGTTGTAAATTTTGGCGCATAATCATCAAACGATATGAAAAGAGGCGATTATATATGGGAAAAGAACTTATTTTAAGAAAAGCATCAACATTACCGGTATTATCTGAAGGTAATTCTTTGGCCGCTTATCTTGAAGAAATAAAAAAGTTCCCTATTTTGAGTGAAGAAGAGGAAACTGCTTTAGTTATAGATTTTCACAAAAACGGTAACTTGCAAGCAGCACAAAAATTAATTACTTCACATTTAAGATTGGCTGCCAGCGTAGCTATGACCTATAAAAGATATGGTTTGTCTATGTTGGATATTATATCAGAAGCCAATATCGGTTTAATGCAAGCAGTAAAGAAATTTGACTTAGATAAAAAGGTTCGTCTGGCAACCTATGCTGTTTGGTGGATTCGCGCATCAATTAATGACTATATTTTAAGATCATGGTCATTGGTAAAAATTGGTACAAAAGCCGCACAGAAAAAGCTTTTTTATAACTTGAACAGAATAAAATCTCGTTTGGGTTTATATGAAAACAAAGATTTGGCACCAGATGTCGTTAAGAAAATTGCTCAAGAATTGGTTGTTGATGAAGACGATGTTAAAGAGATGAACTGCCGTATGAACGGTGATAGCTCTTTGAATGTTTCTGTTTCAGATTCAGAAGACAGCGCTTCTGAAAGAATGGACTTCATTGTTGATAAAAGCCAAAATATTGAAGAGAGTATTAGCTTTAAGCAAGAAGCTCTGTTTAAGAAAAAAGTATTGTACACTTGCTTACAAAAGTTAAACGAAAGAGAACAAGATATTATAAAATCCAGAATGCTTTCTGATAAAGAAGTTACTCTTGAAGATTTAGGTGCAAAATTTAACATTAGTCGTGAAAGAGTAAGACAAATTGAAAAGAAAGCTTTTGAAAAACTTTCCGCTTTAGTGAAAGAAGAAATGGAAAAATATAAAAATCAATAAGTTGAAATAAAAAGATGAATGCAACACAAGTAGAAAATAAACAGGTTAAAATAGATTATGTATCTCTTCTTCAAAGTGATTCTTATTTGGAAGGAGCCAGAAGCAGAATGAAAAAACGTCTGGATCATATAAGAAAAAAAGAAAATGAAGCGAGCATACAAATAAGTCAAAATATAAATTCAAAAAATTAAAACATAAAAAAGCATCATCTGATGCTTTTTTTATACTTAAGTAAGACCAAAGAACCAAAATGACAGATTTTTTTCAAAGCATAACAGAAAAGCTAAAATCAGCAGGTATTGAAGATGCAAAATTTGAAGCAAGATTGATTTTTGCTTTTGTCTTAAACCAAGATGCTGATAATTTTTATTTTTCTTGTCCTGAAGTGAGCAAAGAACAACAAGCTCAAATTTTAGAGATTACTCAAAAAAGGATAGAGCATTTCCCCTTATGTAAATTATTGGGGAAAAAAGGTTTTTATAAATATGAGTTTATTGTTAATGAAGATGTTTTATCTCCAAGGCCGGATACGGAAATTTTGGTAGAAGCGGCCATATCAATTATTAAAGAGCATTCTTTTAAGACAATGCTTGATTTAGGTACCGGAAGTGGCTGCATCCCGTTATCAATTTTAGGAGATGTTGAAGGCTTAAAGGCAACAGCGGTTGATATATCTGAAAAAGCATTGAATGTGGCTAAAAAAAATGCGGATAATCTAAGTTTAAGTAAGAGAATAGAGTTTGTTCAAGGGAGCTGGTTTGATGAAGATATCTTATCAAAATTAAACAAAAGCTATGATGTCATTGTTTCAAATCCGCCATATATTCCAAGCCAAGATATTTTAGAATTATCAACCGAGGTTAAAGAGCATGATCCGATGTTAGCTCTTGATGGCGGAAAAGATGGTTTGGATTCATATAAAAGAATTGCGCAAATTTCAAAAGAAATCATTTCAGATGGTGGTTTTATCCTCTTGGAAGGCGGAATAGGCCAAGCTTACGATATTGAAAAAATATTTGAAAAAGAAGGGTTTACAAAACATAAAATCTTGAAAGATTATGGAAATATAGACAGATGTATAATTTTGAAAAAATAATTTGCAATTAAAAATTTTATCTGTATTATCATCAAATGAAAAGAAAATAAGATTTCAAAAAAGGTGCTTTGTTTTTTGTTTGGCATCTTGGTTTTATTTCAAAACAAAATGAATTAAATGGTTTCACAAGCTTTTTAGAAGATATTCTAAAAGTAAATATTTTGGTATGAATGCATATGAAAAAAAATAATAAGTATAGAAATAATAATTCCAATCAAATCTATTCTTTAAATTATAAATTTGACAGTATTAGTATTGCGGGAAAAATAAGCGGAACAGCTTTGGAATTGATAAAAAAATATAATGAGTTGGCAAAAGAAGCTCATGCCAACGGAGATATTGTCACTTCTGAAGTTTTTAAGCAATATGCAGAACATTATCGCAAGATTGTTACAGATATAAATGAAAAGAAAAATAACCAAAAAGTAGTTGCGTTCCCGAAAGTTGAAAACATAGAAAATTCTGAAAACCCAGAAAACCAAGAAAATAATATTGATCAAGAATTTAATCTTATTTCAGATCAAGATCACGAAGATATTCATAGCATTATTGCCGCTGAGTTAGAAGCTCCGATTGAAGCTGAAAATACAGAGGTTGCCAAAAAAGAATTTAAGATTATTGAGATATCTGAAACTCACGAAGAGCTCCCTGCAGTCGAGGTTGAAAGTTCTGAGCTTAAAGCCAAACCGAGAACACGTCGTGTTTCTCGCAAAAAAGCTGAAACATCTATTGAAAATAACAATGATGATTCAGCAAAAGCAGAAGATATTGCCATCTAGTTAAATATTGGAGGAGCCATGTATTTTGCCATAGCTCTGCTCATTATCACTATTGCATGTTCAACCATCACGGTTAGAACATTAGTCGGTTATTTTGATATTCGTTTTATTTGGAAGTTTATATTATCAGCAACGGTAGCTTTAAGTTGGTTATCACCGTTGCTGATTAATTTTTTGCGCAAAAAGTTATCTCTGCAAGGAGAGATATATACAGAACTTTCAAACATTGGTTACTTTTTGTTTGGTCTGGCCTTTATTTTGTTTATTGTTTTATTTGCAAGAGACGTGTTTTGGTATTTTGCATATGGCATATCAAAACTTTTTGCCAAAGACATAACATGGCTTAATCCGCAAAATTTGCAAAGCTTAAAATATGCCAATATTGTTGCTGCTTTCATGAGTTTGGGTGTTGCTTTTTATGCAACTTATTCGGCCAATAAGACCCCTGATGTTAAAGAAGTGTTGCTCTCATCAGATAAGGTGAACAAGGATGTTAAAATTGTTCAGCTTTCAGATATCCATATCACCAGAGGTATGTCTTTAAAAAGATTACAAAAAATTGTAGAAAGAACCAACGCTTTATCTGCAGATGCCATAGTTTTGACCGGAGATATCATTGACGACAATGCTTTGTTGTTAGATAAATATTTTGCTGAATTAAAAAAATTAAAAGCCAAAGACGGTGTGTTTTTTGTGATTGGAAATCATGAATACTATAACGGCATTGTCTTTATCTTAAAAAAAGTTCAAGAAGCAGGGCTTAAAAATCTGCACAATTCTGGAAAATCGCTGGCAGATAAAAATGTATATATCGGCGGTGTTCCGGATAAATCTGCCGCATTTGTAAATCCATATTTTGCCATAGATATTAAAAAGGCCGTCAAAAACAGTAAAGACGGTGAATATAAAATTTTACTATCTCACAATCCGCAAATTTTCCAAGATGAAAATGCTCAATTATTTGACTTGGTTTTATCCGGACATACGCATGGCGGACAGATTTTTCCGTTTAATTATTTAGCTAAAAAGGCCAATACCTACTTGGCCGGATTATATGAAAAAAACGGCAAAAATTTGTATGTATCCAGAGGAGTAGGCTACTGGGGACCACCGATGCGCTTTTTAGCACCCGCAGAAATCACCTTAATAAAAATAAGTCCAAAAAAATCATCGTAAGCACTTGAATTTATACTCTTGCCCATACTATATTTTTATTAGATAGGAAAAGAGAGGTGTTTTAGATGGATTTTGAAAAATTAACCAGTAAATCAAAAGACTTAATCAAAGAAGTTGTCAATTTGGCAGCTCAATATAAGCATCAATATATTTCAACCGAGCACTTGTTAAAAGGCTTGTTGGATATAAAAGATGCCAAGATAAAAGACCTGATTACCGAAGCAAAAGGCAACGTAAATTATTTGGAAAGTTTGGTTAATGATGCTTTAGGAAAGATTCCCGCCGTTGAGGGCGCATCAGTTCAAAGCATGATGAATCAAGACTTTACCCGTGTGATGATGCAAGCAGAAACTTTGGCTGAAAAAGCAGGGGATTCTTTTGTTACGGTAGAAAGAATTTTGCAAGCATTGAGCCTGACATCAGGTACCAAAGCTTATGATATGTTAAAAGAAGTCGGCGTTAATCCTGAGGCTTTGAATCAAGCAATCAACAATTATCGCAAAGGCAGAGTTGCCGATAGTGAAGATGCCGAAGACAATTTTGAAGCCTTAAAGAAATATACAATTGATATAACAGGCAAAGCCAAAGAAGGTAAATTAGACCCAGTAATTGGTCGTGAGCATGAAATCAGAAGAACGGTTCAGGTTTTGTCTCGTCGAACCAAAAACAATCCGGTCTTAATTGGTGAGCCTGGCGTTGGTAAAACCGCAATCGTAGAAGGTTTGGCAATCAGAATTGTGAACAATGATGTGCCCGAAAGCCTTAAAGGCAAAAGATTACTTTCTTTGGATTTGGGCGCCTTGATTGCGGGAGCCAAATTCAGAGGCGAGTTTGAAGAGCGTTTGAAAGCTGTGTTAAAAGACGTGGAAGCCGCTGAAGGTAACATCATTTTGTTCATTGATGAAATGCACACTTTGGTTGGTGCCGGAGCAAGTGAAGGTTCAATGGATGCTTCCAACTTATTAAAGCCGGCTTTGGCCAGAGGCGAGCTCCATTGCTTGGGTGCAACAACTTTGTCCGAATATAAAAAATATGTTGAAAAAGATGCTGCTTTGGCAAGACGATTCCAAGCCGTATATGTTTCTGAACCAAGTGTGGAAGAAACCATCTCAATTTTAAGAGGTATTAAAGAAAAATTTGAACTCCACCATGGGGTTAGAATTTCTGACGGAGCCTTGATTGCCGCCGCCACATTGTCAAATCGCTATATCAGCGACAGATTCTTGCCCGATAAAGCAATTGACTTGATGGATGAGGCTGCAAGCTCATTAAGAATGGCCATAGATTCTAAACCTGAAGAATTAGATGAGTTAGACAGACGTATCTTGCAATTGAAGATAGAGCGTGAAGCCTTAAAGAAAGAGAACGATGCCAAGTCTAAAGAAAGGTTGGAATTAATCGGCTATGAAATTTCTGGTTTGGAAGCCAAAGCCAAAACTATGGAAGACAAATGGAAGAGCGAGAAAAAAGTTTTGGCAGATTTAACAACCATCAAGGATAAATTGGATAAAGCCAAGATTGAGGTTGAAATTGCCAAAAGAGAAGGCCGTTTTGAACGTGCCGGAGAGCTCCAATATAGTGTTATTCCTGAGTTGGAAAAACAAATTAAAGAAGCCGAAACTCAAGAGAAAAAACATAGCTTTAGCGAAGTTGTAACCGAAAATGAGATTGCCGGTGTTGTTTCTAAATGGACAGGCATTCCGGTAGATAAAATGCTTGAAGGAGAAAGAGAAAAACTCGTCCATATGGAAGATTATCTCTCTAAAAGAGTAGTTGGCCAAAGAGATGCCATTGCCGCTGTTGCTAATGCTGTTCGTCGTTCAAGAGCCGGAATTTCCGATGCCAAACAACCGATAGGTTCATTCCTCTTCTTAGGCCCGACCGGTGTTGGTAAAACCGAATTAAGCAAAGCTTTAGCCGAGTTTTTGTTTAATGATGAAACTGCTTTGCTTAGAATAGATATGTCTGAATATATGGAAAAGCATAGCGTTTCTCGTTTAATTGGTTCACCTCCGGGATATGTTGGTTATGAAGAAGGTGGTGTTTTAACCGAAGCAGTCAGACGTCGTCCTTATCAGGTTATTTTGTTTGATGAGGTTGAAAAAGCACATCCGGATATTTTCAATGTCTTATTGCAAGTATTAGATGACGGCAGATTAACCGATGGTAAGGGTAGAACGGTAGACTTTAAGAATACCATAATCATCATGACCTCAAACTTAGGAGCAGAGATTCTTTCAACTGCAAACGGTGCAGATGACCCGAAAAAGATAAAAGACAGAATTATGGATATTGTTAAAGCCTCATTCCGTCCGGAGTTTATCAACCGTATTGATGAAATTATCATGTTCCATAAGCTTGATAAAAGTAACATTAAAGATATTGCTCAGTTGCAAATTGACCAAATTGAAAGACGCCTTGTTGATAAAAAAATCAAGCTCAAAGTCAATGAAGCCGCCTTTATTTGGATTGTTAACAACGGATATGATGCAATTTATGGGGCAAGGCCTTTAAAAAGGTTGCTAAAAAATCAAATTGAGAATAAATTAGCGTTGAAGATTTTAAACGGAGATATTGGAGAAGATGATACAGCAGAGATTATTGTATCCAATGGCTCATTAGATATTGTTAAAAAGAAAAAATAATAAGAAGTAAAAGACAATGGATGATTTTTATGACAACGCTTTAGAGGTTGCAAAAACTTATGATGTCAGCACAGAGCCTGATTCGCTCGTGTTGTACAGCATAAGCTTTTTGCCCAGCAAAGAAAATAAAATTCAAGCTTTTGAATATGTAAAGTCTCATCCGGGAGCTGTGATGTTAGATCACACACCTTGCGGAATTAAGATGATGGACATGGGCTTGGAAAATGGTCGTTGTGATTTAAGTGAAGATGAGATTGCTTATTTATGGAAAGTAGCCTCAAAACGCTTGTTGCAAGGTGCCAAAGGCAATGTAACCGCTTTTGTAAAAAATGCAGATGAAAGAAGTGTTTTCAGAAGCATGGAGTTGCCAACCATTTTGGCAAATGAAAACATCTTAACCATTAACGGTGAAGATAAGTTTGAGTTTGCGAAAAAGAATTTTGCATAAAAAAAAGCCTCGAAAGAGGCTTTTTTTTATACCTTGGTAACATAATCTTTCATGAGCTTTTTTAAGCCATATTTATCAAAAATAATTCCGAGTTTGTTTCCCTCAACGGCAATAACTTTGCCATACCCAAAAGTTTCATGATAAACTCTCGTGCCGACAGGGGTAGAAGACATCAGGTTTTTGGCCTTTTGTTTGGCTTGATACATATTAGAGCTCCATGAAGAAGTATCTTCATCTCTAACATAACTATATCTGTCATCATCGTCATATGTCACATGTTCTTTGGTCTTAACATCCCAAGGAGCAAAGCTGCTTTTGTTTTTATATCCGTCATAGGCGTTGGAAGAAAAATAGTTTTTGCAATTATTGATAATTTCAATATTTTGCGGAGGCAGTTCATTCAAGAAACGAGAAGGCAAATTATTTTGCCATTGTCCGTATACTCTTCTGTTGTGAGCCATCAAAATAAACAATTTTTGTCTGGCGCGCGTAATGGCCACATAAGCCAGACGACGTTCTTCTTCCAAAGCTTGAGAACCGCCTTCATCCAAGCAGCGCTGGTGCGGAAACAATCCTTCTTCCCAACCGGGGAGAAAGACGATATTAAATTCCAAACCTTTGGCAGAGTGAAGTGTCATTAAGGTAACCACATCTTCATTTTGCTGATTATCATTATCCATAACCAAGCTAACGTGTTCCATAAATTCTGACAAGTTTGGATAGTTTTCCGTATCGCTCATCACGTTTATAAGTTCTTTTAAGTTTTCCAAGCGTCCAGGGGCTTCTACGGATTGGTCTGCTTTAAGCATATCAATATAACCGGAATCTTCCAAAATTTGCGAAGCCAAATCATCGGGTGAAAGAGCCTGCATAGCGCGGCGCCATTCTTCAAATTTGCTCATCAATTCAGATAAAGAATTTTTAGCCTTGCCGGTAATCAAACCGTTTGCCAACATTTTTTCAATGGCGGCATATAAAGATATATGATCAGTACGCGCTTGAGTTTGAAATTTTTCTAAAGATTTTGCACCGATTCCTCTAGCCGGTTTGTTGATGATTCTTTCTAAGGCCAAATCATCACTTGGTTGTAAAACCACTCTGAAATATGCCAAAGCATCTCTGATTTCGGCACGTTCATAGAATTTTAGGCCGCCGATAACCTGATAAGGAATAGCTTCGCTAATAAATTTTTCTTCAAACTCACGGGTTTGAGCTGCTGTTCTGACCAAAACCGCCATATCCGAATATGTATGATTTTGTCTGCGCAGAGCGTCAATTTGTTCAGCCACAAACATAGCTTCTTCTTCACCGTTATAGGTGCTGATGATTTTGATTTTATCATTCGGCGTTTGGTTAGCCGGAGAATTTTCGGCAACTTTAAGAGTTTTGCCTAATCTGCCCTGATTATGCGCAATCAGGTTAGAAGCGGCAGCCAAAATATTGGCGGTAGAACGATAGTTTCTTTCCAAACGGATAATCTTGGCATCAGTAAAGTCTTTATTAAAGCGCAAGATGTTTTCAATTTCGGCACCGCGCCAAGAATAAATAGATTGGTCATCATCGCCCACACAACACAAGTTGCGATATTTTTGAGAGAGCAAACGGATGAGCAAATATTGGGTGACGTTTGTATCTTGATACTCATCCACCATAATATATTTGAAACGCTCTTGATATTTATCCAAAATTTCTTTGTCAGACATCAAAATGTTCAGCGCATAAAGGATAATATCGCCAAAATCAACACAGTTAAGCTCAAGCAGACGCTCTTGATATTTTTTATATAAATAAGTTAGTGCGTTTTCCTTAAAGTCCTGAGCAATTTTATCAATGCTCAAGCCTTTGTCTTTCCAACGTCCGATTCTTTCCAAAACTTCTTGCGCCGGATATTTTTTTTCATCATATCCTTCGGCTTCCAAAATTTGTTTCATCAAGCGTTTTTGGTCATCTTCACCCAAAATGGTAAAGTTGCTTTTAAGGCCGACAACCTCTGCATGCTGGCGCAATATTTTAACACAAATGCTGTGAAATGTTCCGAGCCAAACCGATTCTGCCACTGGCCCGATAAGGTTTTGCACACGTTCTTTCATCTCTTTAGCGGCACGGTTGGTAAAGGTAACAACCAAGCAGTTCCAAGGGTTGGCCAAATGATTAGCCAATATATAAGCCAAACGGCAAGTAAGCACTTTGGTCTTTCCGGTTCCGGCGCCTGAAAGCACCAAAACGGGCCCCTGAGTTGTTTCCACAGCCAGTTTTTGTTCCGGATTAAGGTCATCCATCCAAGGAAACTGAGGTGCCAATAAACTCGTATTATCAAAGGTTTGAGCTAAAGCAGAATCATCAAAATCAAATATATCGTCCATCGCAGATACTTTTTTCAAACTTCTTGTAATTTTGTTAAACAAAACATATATATATTAATATTAGAAGAATGAAAAGGAGTTTTTGCATGACAAGCACAATTCATAAAAAAAGCACGGATGAAGCAGCAAAAGTTTTCCAAGAAGGCGATGATTTTTGGAAAAAAGGAGATTATGATTTAGCCAGACAAAGTTATGAAAAAGCTGCTTTTATGTACCATGAAAAAGAAGACCCTGAAGGAGAGGCTTTTGTTTTGTCTCGCTTAGGAGAGCTTAATTTGAGCTTGGATAATTATGATCAGGCAGAAAAAAGCTTAAAATCAGCCGCTGAGCTGGTTAAACACGTTCCTGAAGGGCAAAATACCTATGCTGAGGCATTAATCAAATTATCAAAGCTTGAAACCTCAAGAGATAATTTAGGCAAAGCCATGGAAATCATTCGCTTGGCTCAAAATGCCGCCAAAGAGATTGATAATTTAGATTTGCAAGGAGATGCTTATGACCATGAGGCCTATATTTTCTTGATGAAAAATCAAGATAAAGAAGCCTTGGAAGCATATAAGAAAGCGGCAGAATTATTCCATCAGGACGCCACCACGTTAAAAGAGGCTTCCGTATTGCGTGCTATGGCCAGAATAGAAATGAAAAATCATAACTATGATGTTGCGCATGATATTTTGGAAAATTGCCGCGATTTATATCGTGAAAACGGCGATTTGCTGGGCGAAGCCAGTGCCTTGTCTGCCATCGGTAGTTTGAGATATGTGATTAAAGATATTCAAAATGCCAGAAAAGCCCTGATGAAATCTGTTTATTTATATGGCAAGGTTTCACACCATTTTGCCGAGGCAGAGGCTTTGCTATATTTGGCAAGGGTAGAAGCTTTTAATCGTGAGCAAGGAGATTATGAATTAGCCAAAGCTCATTATAAGCGCTCAATTGAGTTATATGACTTTTTAGGCAACGAGGCAATGAAAAGAGCCGTATTGGAAGAATATCACAATTTCTTAAATCGAGCCGCTTGTGAAAAATAAAAGGAAAAACAATGTCAGAAATCAGAAACAAAATTATTGAACTTGAAAATTATTTGGAAAGCAAAATTTTGGGCCAAGAAGATTTGGTAAAAAAGTTGCTGATAGCATTATTGGCCGATGGTCACATTTTGGTAGAAGGTGCTCCGGGTTTGGCCAAAACCAAGGCTATTAAAACCTTATCAGATTGCATAACAGCAAAACACAACCGCATTCAATTCACCCCGGATTTGTTGCCTTCAGATATCACCGGAAGTGAAATTTATGTCGCCGCCAGAGGTGAGTTTGAGTTTAGAAGAGGCCCCATATTTGCCAACTTTGTTTTGGCAGATGAAATTAACCGTGCGCCGGCCAAGGTTCAATCCGCTTTATTGGAAGCCATGGCGGAAAGACAAGTAAGTATTGGCGGCAAAAGATATTTGTTGCCGGAATTGTTTATGGTGATGGCAACCCAAAACCCAATAGAGCAAGAAGGAACATATAATTTGCCTGAGGCTCAGTTGGATAGATTTTTGATGTATGTAAAAATTGACCAGCCCGATGCCGCAACCGAGAAAAAGATTTTGCATTTGGTTCGTGGAGAAATTGCTCATGAAGAAGATAAACCTTTTGAAAAATTGAGCGTGGATACAATTTTGGAAGCCAGAAAAGAAGTTCTATCCGTTCATACCAGCGAGGCGATTGAAGAATATTTGGTACAATTAATTGTATCAACCCGCCAACCCGAAAAATATGATGAAAAGCTCAAAGGCTATATCTTATATGGTGCAAGTCCGCGTGCAACCTTGGCCCTTGATAGATGCGCCAAAATCAATGCTTGGTTATCAGGCAGAGATTTTGTCACCCCTGAAGATATCCAGAGTGTTGTTTATGACGTTTTGCGTCACAGAATAATCTTGAGCTTTGAAGCGCAAGCTGAAGGTGTTGTTGCCGATGATATTATCAGCCGTCTGATTTCTTTGGTTCCGCTCCCATAAGGAAAATCAATGAAAAGATTATTATCAATAAAGAAAATATTTTCTAATGCTGAAGAGTCAGAAAACTCAGGTTTGTTCGTTAGTTTGCCCGAACTGATTGAACAAAGAAAATATATTTCTTATTTGAAAAAAATCAGTTCAAAAATCAGCTTATCGACCCAAGCCGGAGATGTAAAATCTGCGTTTAAGGGAAGGGGAATCGAGCTTGAAGAAGTTAGAAAATATGCCTACGGAGATAATGTTCGCGATATAGATTGGCGCATCACGGCCAGAAAAGACGCGCCTTATACCAAACTATATGCAGAAGAGAAAGACAGAGAAATCTATGTTGCGCTGGATATGTCCTCGTATATGGTCTTTGGCACCAAAAAACAATTAAAAACCGTTTCGGGCGCCAAGTTGGTTGGTTTGTTGGGCTGGCTTGCACATGAAAGCAAAGACAAATTTGGTTGTCTGCTGAGTTTAGAAGATGATGACTATTTTTTCAAAGCCAATAAAACCAAGCAAAGCTTGTTAGCCATATTCAAAACACTTTCCAAAAAAAGCCAAGAGGTATTAAAAGAACAGAGAACAAGTCAGCTAAGATTTTATAAAAGCTTGAAGTTCTTGCAAAAAAACGTCAAAAATAACGCAACGGTTTTTGTAATAAGTGATTTTAATTTTATGAATGAGGACTTGCAAAAAGCCATTGCCGGCTTGAGCAAAAAATTTAACGTCTATCTGATAAATATATTTGATATTTTGGAAGACATAGCGCCAAAGTCTGGAGAATATATGGTTTCAGATAATAAGCAAAAAATTGTCTTCAACAGCTCATCTAAGTTGTTTCAAAAAACATATAAGGCGCATTTTGAGCTAAAACGCAATGCAGTCAAGAGTTTTGCCAATAAATTTGGTTGCACGTATATGGAAGTCAGGGGCGATATTGAACTTTATAAGCAGCTGAAATTATTCTGAATGTATGCTTGACAGATTCGTTTCTTAATGCTACTCTTGAGCAAGTAATTATTTTGTAACCAATATAATTCGGAAGAGAAAATTATGGTAAAATCAAATGAAAATAGCGCATATAAAAGAGGGCAGGAGCTTTTAGATCAAGGCTTGTATAAAGAAGCAATCGAGCAGTTTGATGCAGCTATTGCCGAACAACCACAATCTTGGAAAGCTTTAAATAGCAAGGGTTTCGCCTATCAAAAAATGAGCCGCTATACCGAAGCAGTTGAGTGCTTTGACAAAGCGTTAGTCTTAAACCCCCAATCAGTTGAAGTGTTGAATAATAAAGGCGTCACATTGAGTATGCGTGGCCTTTATAAAGATGCTATTGCCTGCTTCAATGAAGCAATAGCCTTAGATAAAACATCTTTAGAAGCTTTGAACGGTAAAGCCATTGCTTTACAACATATGTTTGCGTTCAAAGAAGCATTGGATGTTTTGGAAGAAGCAATGAAGATTGACCCTAAACACGCTCAAACCTTGTTGAGCGTTGCTGTTACTTTGCAAAAATTAAAGCAATATGACAGAGCAATCTCCTTCTTCAAAAAAGTTTTATCAAATGATAAAAACAACATCAAGGCCTGGAACGGCGTTGGTGTAACTTATCAATTGATGGGAGACAATGCATCTGCAATTAAGTGCTTTACCAAGATATTAAACATTGATAGTCATGAGATTCAAGCTTGGATAAGCATTGGTTTCGTATATCAAAAAATGTTAAAATTCAACGATGCCTTGAAATGCTATAAAAAAGCACAGATGATTATTGGTGCCGGCAAATATCATCATAAACTTTATGATGGTTTGGCCAGCTGCTTAACTAAATTGTCTGAATTTGACCAAGCAATTGAAGTATATCAACAAATCTTCCAAAAAGAGGAAGGTAAGAAAAAATGGGATGCTCAACGTTCCATTAAGTTTGTTAATAAATTAAAACGCAAAAAAGCAATCGGAACATTGCAAAGCATAATTCCGGAAGACGGAAGTTCCGATGCATCTCAAAGCGCATAAAAAATATTGGTTACGAAAAAAACTCTGCAAATTTTTGCAGAGTTTTTTTTATGGATAGTTGGAAAATTAAAAAACGGAAAATAAAAACACCCTTGAAAAAATATCAAGAGTGTTTTTATTTTCTAAAGAATTTCTTGATTATTTTTTCACTTCGTCAGGATCTCTTAAAACGTAACCTCGTCCCCAAACGGTCTCAATATAATTCTTACCGCCGGAAGCTTTTTCAAGTTTTTTACGAAGTTTACAAATAAACACGTCAATAATCTTTAATTCAGGCTCATCAATTCCGCCATATAAGTGATTTAAGAACTGATCTTTATTAAGTGTAGAACCTTTTCTTAAAGACAAGAGCTCCATAATTCCATATTCTTTACCGGTCAAATGAAGTGTCTTTGTACCGACTGTTACGGTTTGGGTATCTAAGTTCACTTCAACTTCACCTGTTCTGATAATAGAATTAGAATGACCTTTAGAGCGTCTGACTACAGCTTGAATACGTGCCAATAATTCAGATTTATCAAAAGGTTTGGTTAAATAGTCATCAGCACCATAGCCCAATCCCTTAACCTTTTTATCCGGCTCTGTTAATCCGGACAAGATAAGAACAGGAGTGTTGATTTTGGCAGCTCTCAAGCTTTTCAAAACCTCATAACCGTTCATATCCGGAAGCATCAGGTCTAAAATGATGATGTCATAATCATAAAGTTTGCCGATTTCTAAGCCATCTTCGCCCAAATCGGTTGTATCAACAATCATACCTTCTTTCTTAAGCATTGTCTCAATACTTTGAGAAACGGCATAATCATCTTCCACTAATAAAACTCGCATTCCAACTATCCCCATAAAACATTAAAAACGAATTTTATAGGTATCATATATTGTAAATTTTAATTTGTTAACTTTTTTGACAAGGCTGTTAATAATTATTAACAAAAAGTTTTTTTAAGCTGTTAATAACGCAAAAGGCAAGATGAAAAAAATATATCTTATGCTATATTGCCAAGAAAGTTAGGAGAAAATATTTGTCTGAATTGCTTAAAAATATAGCCAACAATGTTAGCCAACTGCCAGAAAGTGATTTTTATGGTAAAGTTACGGCTGTGCAAGGGTTGTTTATTGAGGTCAGCGGCATTAGAGCTGATATGTCCATTGGTGACAGATGTCAGGTAACAACGGCAGAAGGCAGACAAGTCGTTTGCGAGTTGGTTAGTTTTCGCAATTCTAAATTACTTTTTATGCCTTATGGTTCATTGGAAGGTATTGGTTTAGGATGCCGTGTAGATGTTGAAAATGCTGCGCCGGTGATTTATCCGCATGAAAGTTGGCTTGGCAGAATAATCAATTCCTTTGGTGAGGCAATAGATGGCAAAGGCCCTTTAATTAAAGGAAATAAACCCTATTTTATTAAAGCATCTCCGCCACCGGCTGCATTCAGAGACAGAGTTGCCGGAAAAGTGGATTTAGGTGTTAAGGCGGTTAATACATTTACCACCATATGCAAAGGTCAGCGTATGGGTATTTTTGCCGGTTCAGGTGTAGGAAAATCAACCCTGATGTCTATGATGGCAAAAAATACCGATTCGGATATTTCCGTTATTGGTTTGATTGGAGAACGTGGCAGAGAAGCCAAAGAGTTTGTGGAAGATACGTTAGGCGAAGAGGGATTGGCAAAATCTGTTTTGGTTTTGGCCACATCAGATGAAAGCCCATTAATGCGTAGACAAGCCGCTTATGTTGCTATGGCGGTTGCCGAGTTTTTCAGAGATCAAAACAAAAATGTTTTGTGCTTGATGGATTCAATTACCAGATTTGCCATGGCGCAAAGAGAAATCTCATTGAGCGTGGGCGAACCTCCGGCCTCTAAAGGATATACACCGAGTGTGTTTGCAGAACTGCCGCGTTTGCTGGAAAGAGCAGGCCCCGGAGCCGGAACCGGAACTATCACCGGTTTGTTTACAGTTTTGGTTGACGGTGATGACCATAATGAACCGATTGCGGATGCCGTGCGTTCAATTTTGGACGGTCATATTGTTTTAGATAGAAGCATTGCTGAAAGAAACAGATATCCTGCCATTAACATCTTAAAAAGCATCTCCAGAACGATGCCCGATTGTAACACGGCTGAAGAAACCGAGCTGGTTAATAAAGCCAGAAAATATATAGCTAGTTATGAAGATATGGCAGAGCTTATCCGCTTGGGAGCCTATAAAAAAGGCTCCAATAAAGAAGTGGATGAGGCAATTTTTTATTATCCGAAAATTGAAGAATTCTTAAGCCAGAAAAAAACAGAAAAAGTAAGTCTGGCAGAATGTTATCGGATGTTAAAACAAATTTTGGATATTCCGTTTAAGGGTTAAAAATGGCATCTTCTCTTAAAACATTGCAAAGAATTCAAAAGTTCCAAATTGACGAGCAAAGAAAAATTTTGGTTGAATGGCAAAACCGAGAAGAAAAACTGCTCAATAATTTAAGACGTCTCATTCAAGAATATGAAAGAGAAAAAGATTTTGCCGAAAAAAACGGAATGATTGGTGATTTTGGAGCTTATACCAAGAGATATTTGCAATATCGCGAAGCCATGGAACAAGACTTGGAGGCAACCAGAAAAAAAATTGCCGAAATCAGAGATATTATTTCCGATATGTTCAAAGAGCAAAAAACATATGAGATAGTAGAAAGACAAAGAAAAGAAAAAGCACAAAAAGAAGAAGATTTGAAAGTGCAAAAAATGCTTGATGAAATCGGAACCAATAATTATATAAAAGAAGAAAAAAAGCATGAACAAGGAGAAAAATAATGACTTTTACTTTACCAAAACTTCCTTTTGATAAAAAAGAATTAGAGCCATATATGTCTGAAAACACACTTAATTTTCACTATGGCAAACATCATCAAACATATGTAGATAATTTGAATAAATTAATTGAAAACACCCCGTTTGCCCAAATGAGCTTGGAAGAAATTATTCAAAAAACAGCCGGAAAAGCAGAATATACAGGCATTTTTAACAATGCAGCGCAAGTATGGAATCATAGCTTTTTCTGGCAATGTTTGAATGCTAAAGGCGGCAAACCGCAAGGAGAAATGTTATCCCGTATTGAAAAAGACTTCGGAAGTTATGAAAAGTTTCATGAAGAATTTAAAAATGCTGCATTGACCCAATTTGGCAGTGGCTGGGCATGGTTGGTAGAAAAAGACGGAAAATTAGCCGTTATGAAAACAGCCAACGCAGATACACCGATTGCACACAACCTTAAAGCCTTTTTAACGGTTGATGTATGGGAGCATGCTTACTATTTAGATTATCAAAACAAAAGAGCTGATTTTGTTGAAACATTTTTAACCAAATTAGCTTATTACCAAAAATAAGTGTTTCTGAATGTTCATAAATTCGGATAGAGTTGACATATTTTGTCTAAAATGCTATACTGACACTCAGAACAACAAAAATAATAAACGGAGCAGGAAATGTCGACAGAATTAAAAGAAAAAGCCAACGAAGCTATGAAAAAAGTATTTTTGTGCGGTGCTATTTTTACTAGTATCGGTTCAGGTGCTTTGATGAAGAGCTTTTGGGATGATGTGGAAAAGAATCCACCAAAAGAGTATGTTGCAGATGATGGGCATATGGGAACAAAATTCTCCGGAAAACAGAGTGCAAAAGTATTAGGCTCAGTTGCTCTTGGTACTACAGCATTTGTAGCTGCTGCAATGTTCGGTCGATATTTAGTCAAAGAAGAAGAAAAAGAGCAAGCAGCCGTTAAAGCTGCCATCAGAAATGCCAAACAACAAGGTCGATAATCTGAAGAAAAGGAATAAGACATGGCTGGTTTTACAACAGAAAAGAAATTTATGGTCGCAGAAGGTGAAGAAGGAGAAGTTTACTTCTTTATAGAAGCCAAAAAAGAACAGCCACATATTCCCGTAATTATCTACGATGGCAAGGACCACGCCCTTTTCAGAAGGAATGATGACCAAAATATCATTTTGGACTACATTCATCCATCTGTAAGAGAGCATTTAAGAAAAGTTCCCGAAGTCATTATTGTTGAGATGATTTTAGAGAATATTAAAGACAGCTATATTGCCAAGATGCAACATGTTGATAATATTCCTCTGGATTGGTCAAAAGCAGGCTTGAAGACATGGGATGAACTGGCCCTTGAATCACAAAATACAGCAGAAAACCGCATTTAAGCGGTTTTCTTTTGTCTTTTAGGTAAGAAACGGAAGAATATGTCAGAAATCAAAACAAACGTAATGCGCATCTTAGAAGCGCATAAACTAGCATACAAAAGTTATAACTATACCAGTAGCGGCGCAATAAGCGGCGTAGAAGTTGCACAAGCTTTGGGAGAAGACCCCAAACAAGTTTTCAAGACCTTGGTTACGGTTAGTAAATCTAAAAAAAATTATGTTTTTATGCTTCCCGTTGAAAGAGAATTAGACTTGAAAAAAGCAGCAACGGCTGTCGGTGAAAAAAATGTAGAGATGTTAAAATCTAAAGATTTATTGCCGACAACAGGCTATGTCCATGGCGGATGCTCTCCGATAGGAATGAAAAAAGCTTTTCCCGTAACCATAGATTCAAGTGCCAAAAATTTTGCCACCGTAATATTTAGCGGCGGCAAAATTGGCTATCAGGTCGAAACAAGTATAGAAAATTTATCTAAAATCGTTTCTTTGCAAATAGCAGATATTTGCGAATAGCTATTTTTCTTTCTCAAAATCAAGAGCCACAGAGTTAATGCAAAATCGCGCTTTTGTAGCAGTTGGGCCGTCGTAGAATAAATGTCCTAAGTGAGAGCCGCATTTTGCGCAAGTTACTTCAATGCGTATCATGTTATGACTGAAATCATGAGAAAGCTTAACGCTGTTGGGCAAGGCTTTGTCAAAGCTTGGCCAACCGCTGCCGGAATCAAATTTTGCTTCAGAAGAAAAAATGGGGTTTCCGCAGGCTGCACAAGCATATGTTCCGTCTGCTTTGTGGTTAAGATATTTTCCGCTGAAAGGCTTTTCTGTTCCTTTTTCTCTTAAAACGCGATATTGTTCTGAGGACAATTTTTTCTTAAAATCTTGTTCTGAAAAATAAGGCTTGGTTTTATCCTCTTCTTCCTCTTCTTCCTCCAAAGCGGGAAGGTGGCAAGAAGAAAGCCCTTTCTTTTCTAAATATTTTTGATGATATTCTTCAGCCTTATAAAAAGGTTGCTCCGGCAAAACCTGTGTTACAATCGGATTTTTATATTTTCCGCTTTCATTTAAGTTGTGAATGGTTTGCTCAATCAATTCTTTTTGTTGCGTGTTTTGATAAAAAACGGCAGAGCGATATTGCTCGCCAATGTCTGGTCCTTGGCGGTTAAGCGTTGTCGGGTTGTGAGATTGAAAGAAAACATCCAATAACTTTTGATAAGAAACTTTATCCGGATTATAAAAAACTTCCACAGCTTCGGCATGACCGGTTTTTCCTGTTGAAACTTGCTGATATGTTGGATTTTCTAAGCGTCCGCCGGTATATCCGACTTCAGTTGAAACCACACCGGCAACATTGTCAAAGGTGGCTTGTACACCCCAAAAACATCCTGCGGCAAAAATAGCATGGGCTAAGCTCATCTTATTTCTCCTTTTTGAACTGGTAATACCTTATGGATTATGATATAATCATAACATAATTTTTTTAAAGTGAGGAGATAAAATATGAAAGCGCCTTATATCATCTATTATCATTTTAAGAAAAACTATATTTGGTTAGTGTTAAACATTTTGGCATTGCTGATGATTGTTTGTTGCGTAAGTCATATGCCGGCTCTGATTATTTGGTGGCAAGTTCAGACATTATTTTGTTTATTTATGACAACATTGCTTTTATGGGGATATAAATATTTATTAAAGCATAAATTGGCAGAGTTTTCAGATGTGGGCGTTAAGATTGATCATTGCCAGATTTTGCCGTGGGAAGATGTTTTGGGTATAGAAAATAAAAAAGTAAAATGTTGCGGCAAGGAGTTGTCGGTTATTAGCATTTTAACAAGAAAAAATATGGCATATAAATATAATTTTTTGCAAAAGCGCTGTCAAAAAATAGGTTTTGGTGCATTTTCTTTGCCATTATATGATGTTAGAAAAAGCGATATTGAAAAAATGTATTCTTTGCTTGAAAAATATCTAGATATAAAAAAATAATAAAAACAAAAATATAAGAATAGATATTGACAAATATTTTCCAAAAATGTATTGTTTGTACAAAAATTTTGGAGAATATAGATGAAAATAAATTGCTTAAATTCTGATTTGCTGCATATGCTCTATGGTTCCCAAAGAAGGAATCAGGAATATTTTCTTAAAGGAAAGTATGATGTTGATGAAAATGTTAATGAGCAAACAATTTTTACTTTGCAAAATTATTTATCTGGAAGAGAGTTTGTAGATCAAAAAGATTTACCTATTTTGCTCAAATTAGCAGAAAGTTTGGTAAAATCTTCAAAAAGAAAAGAATATCAAGAGAGCTTAGAACTTTATTATCAGATTTTAGGTTCTGTATTAGAACGTCAGGAAATGCAGAAAAAAATGCAAGACGTTGATGCCGTTATTTATACCTTTAATAATAAACCCGAAGAAATGTATTTTGAGCCTGATAATATTATTGAAGCTCAAAAAACCGTTTTAGCAGACCAAGAATGTCCCAAACATATCAAAGACAAAACTTTGCAACAAATAGAAAAATCTGCCTTGATTCTATATTCTCAAAGCAAAAAAGAAAAATATGACAATATCAATGCATACAAAAGAATGGCGGATGTATTTAACCTAAAAGATAAAGATTTTGCAGAAAAAATTCCGGAACAAAAGTTGTATAAAGTTTCAGAGAGCTATGTAAACCAAGCAAAATTGGTAGATACAAAGTTCAAAAAAGAAAGCAAATTAAATAAATTTGCCAAGAAAGTTAAAGAGAGCATTACTAACGTTGCTGAAAAGACCCGAAATTTTGTTCACAAACATTCTGCTAAAATTGTTGTCGGATTGATTGCTGTCGGCAGTGTTTTTGGCATTAAAATGCTCAATGATAATCAAAAATCTAAGGACGTAGAAAAAAATAAAGCCGATACAACCAAGATTGTAACTTTGCCTAAAGAGACTATAAAAGTTCCGACAATTGATTTTGGCAAAGCATTTAAGAAAATAGAAATTAAAAATAATATCAATACATTAAACACTCAGCCTAAACAAAAAGTGCAAGAAAACAAACAAGTTTTGAAAACAACGGTTGAAAAAGACTATTATGATACTTCTTTAATGATTCACTTAGGAAGCAAGAAAGCCGTACAAAATCTATATAACAAAATAGATTCATTGATTGCTGAGCAAAAAATAAAGAAGCTTGATAATTTATCAACCAAAAGATATGCGCATTCATTTACAATGTATAGATTAATTCGTCCGAATTCAGCTGAAAATAAAGCCATTCAAAATTTGCTATCAGGTGGAAAAGAAAATCCGGACTTGATAAATCATTTGGTCTTAAAAGCCAAGCCGAAAGGTAGCGGTGTTAAGCCAAATAATATGACATTTGAAAATAAAAGTAATTTTAATAAGGCTTCAAAAGCATTGCAAATGCAACATATAAAGAATTTGCAATCTCAAAGATAATTATTTCCAAACAGAACGATAGAGAAACTTTCATAAATTTAAACTTGAATAATTTATGAGAAGATTTATATATTGAAACTGCTTAGAGATAATTATCGATATTATTAACTTTTTAAACTTTAATGTCATGGCAAACAACGATGAAGGTTCTTGTTTCGATCTGCTTAAGTGCGCATGCAACCCCAAAGAGAGTATGTCTATAGCAGAAAGAGGTTTCTTAGGGGTTATCGGACTGGTTGGTTCTGTTACCGTTGACCCTGTAACCAAGATTATGAAAGCGTTAAATGTGAAAGATGACAATCCATCAAGAGATCCTGATGATCCCTTATCTCCGGGAAATCAGAATTTTTAATATGATGTAGAACAAAAGCCGCATAGCAAAAGCTAATGCGGCTTTTTTATTATTTTATCTTTTTAAGATAAGAGGGGCATGAAACTTAGCAAATCCAACCATATCTTCTAAAAAGATGTATCTATCATGCTCTTTTGCGCAAACGGGAAAACCTTCTTGAGAACAACACCAAAACTGAAATTTGCCCAAGGCTTTATCTCCTGCCTTAATACGTAAAGCAGAAACTTCTTTCCAGTTATCGTGTAATTCCAAAACGTCAAAAGGGTCTAATAATTTTCCGCCCAGACGTCGAATATAGCTTTTAAGGGAGGAAGGATTAACGTTATATTGCACGCGGCTATGAATGACCAGCTCTGGACTGATGCGATAACCGATAATTCTGCCATTTTCAGGTAAATACTCAGTACTTTCAACCAGGTTTTCATAGACATAACGCGGACACACATAATCGTTTACTTTTGCAGGAAGTTTTCCTCTCCATTGCGGTTCTCCTGCCGGTCCTTTATAAACACCTTCTTTGCCACTTAGTTCATCTTGAGTACGTTTTCTTGTTTTTGAAACAACTATCAGACAAAAAATTAACAAAGCAAAAAAAACAACACCAACAATAATAGTAATTTCACTCATAATCATACCGGAATATTTAAAGAGGCTTATTTGACCGGATCCTCTTGATTATACATAATTATAACTTCTTGGTGAGCATTCAGCCACATAAACAAGATTTTGTCAATATGGGCTTGGTGAATATGAAATTTTTGTAACACATTGGATGTTTATTGTTTTTTAAGCAAAAATAGGGTAATATAAAATAAAGGAGAAAAGTCATGAGTGATAATTTTATAGATTCATTAAGTTCAGAAGAAAAAGCAGTCTTTTTAAAGTCTTTAATTTTTATGATAAAAATTGATGGTAAAATAGATGATGCGGAAAGACAAATGGCTCATGACTTAGTTAGTATATATAAGCTGGAAAACTGTGGCGATATATTAAAAAATATTGGTTCCAAAGAAGAACTTTTATCTGAGATTTTAAGAACGGTAAAAGATAGAAAAAAAGCCATATTGCTTATCAGAGAATTATTGATAATAGCTCATATTGATGAAGATTTTGATGAAAAAGAGATGCAATTTATAAAAGAAGTTGCTCAGAAGCTCAATATAGACGATAGGTTGGTATTAGAGCTCAATCAATTGATTTTAGACTACAAATTATGGCAGTTTAAAATGGAAAAAATATTGGAGGCTTAAGCCATGACAGATTTGGTTGAAGAGCTTAAAAAACAGCAAAAACTCTATAGTGATAAGAAAAAAGAGATAGAGTATTTAAATATTTATACGCCGGATTATGTATCTAGTGCAAAGGGTAGTTATTTAGATTTTGCAGATCAGATAAAGATATTTACATCAGATCTAGCTAATTATCATCAAACAGATTTAGATTTGACCAGTACGTTGGTTCATGAAAACGGGCACGATGAAGTTGCTCATGTATATCATTTAGGAATGGGGCCGAAAGAACTATATAAGGTTGCACAGTGTGATGAAATATCTCAAAATATAAGATCATTGTTATATCAAAGAAATGAATATTTAAGAACTGGAGATATTAAAACATTAGATAGTGTAGATGGACGTTTTTCATTTTACAAAGAAGCAGTAGAAAAAGGGGAAATATCTCCAATATTGTCAAGCCAAGACAAAGAAAGCTTTGATAAAGAGATGTCTTTAATTATGAATGGTACAATGGATATGTGGAATAAGAAGTTTAATCCTTATTATAAAACACAATTAGATCTTCTTACCAAAGAATATATTGCACGAGTTGGAGAAAAAGCACAACCTAATCCGAAAAACTATAATAAAGCAATTAATGAGATGTTAACCATAGGTGGTGTTAATTTTAATAAGTATCGTCAACAAGATTTTACGTGTGATTCAGAGTTAGCAAAGGATTTAACAGAACTTATAGAAACCGGAGAGAAAGAGGACATTGCTTATGTTCAAAAAGAGTTTAAAAAGGAAGTGTCAACAATTCCGACAGAAAAAGTTAAGTGGAGAGATAGAAGAAAAGGCTATGTAAGTAAATATGATACCAGTGCGCGAGAAGAATTAAAAGCAAGTAGCGGTACCATAGTAGAAGATTTGGGAAATGGTAAAAGTTATGAAATAGATTATACTCAAACACCGGAAACAAAAGAAATTCCTGATTTATCAGATGATGAATTTATTAAGCAACCGACAAAAGAAAGCAAGTTAGCAGAAAGATTGCAAGAATTAAGAGGCTTAAAGTCAGGCGAAAAATCAATAGGTGGTGGAGCCGCAAGTTTGTTAAACAAAAATAGATTTATCGCCAATGATATTCAGATGCAAAAAGCGATAAATGATAAAATAAAGTATGCAAGATGCTAATATATGCAAGATAGAACAAAAAAACCGCCTTTGAGGCGGTTTTTTTATTATTTACTTTCAATGAACTTTACATGGGTTTGAAGAACACCGTAGGAAGAATCTTCGTAAAAATTCTTAACCTTTGGGGTATATCCTTCTTCCATTGGCTCCGTAAGATAAAAGAGATTGTCATCTTTCCACGTTGCCATCATCAGCTTTTCTCCAGGTTTTAGGCGAATGGTTATATCGCCGCCAAATTTTCTGGCACGCTGATTTTCCGTACATGAAGATAAAGAAAGTGCTCCAAAGAGCGCAACGATTAATAATAAAAATTTTGTTTTCATAAGAAATTGTTTTAGAGTTAATAAATATTCTTACCTTTTTCTTGTAAAAAGTTTTGCAAAGCGTTAACAACACCAAAATAGCCTTTTTCATCAGCTATATCGATTGCTGTTGTAAACACAAACGCTCCATGGCTCTGATATATTTTTTCAAACATATCAGTATTAGGCTCTAAATAAGATGCTTTTCCCTCTTCAATTCGCACATAAGTCTTATCTGTGAGCAAAAAGACGGATAACTGAGGCGTTTGAAGCAAAAGAGTCCAGTCATTTTGGCTTTTGGCAATGGCGGCCCATTCTTCTTTTTCTTGCAAAAATTTGGTTTGTCCGCAATTAGAAAATCTGGCCAAAAACGTATTTCTTAACCATTCAGGCGTTTGCGTTTTAATCGAATGATAAATTTCTTCCAAATATTGTCCGGATTGCAAAAATTCACATTCCAGATTTTTATTGGTTAAAATATCAAAGCGATTATTTTTAGCACATAAGTTAAAGAAAGTATCTTTGCCAAAAAAAGTCATAAGTTCTTCAACGGTTAGTCTTTCTTCGGTACAACCATAACAAACTGTTGCATTTTGTAGCGTTTGCAAAAACTCAAGGTTATCAATAACCTCTTTAGGGTTTCCTTTTCTAATAAAAGGTTGGAATACTTCTCTGGATAGTTTCATAAGCTTAAGAATTAATAATTAATTGAATGTGCCTTTTATATCATCAGAAAAGGGGATATACAAGTTTTTTTATCATCAAAAAGTATAAAAAAAACAGCGAGTTTTCAAGACTCACTGTTTTTTTTGTAGCTTATTTTGTTTATGAAATTATCTGATTGTTTCCAACCATCTTTCAACATAAAGATATCGCTCCGATAAAAGATTAGGAAAATTTTCTTCTACATAATCTCTGTATAGCCCTAAAAGCGTAAATAAAATCAACTTACATCCCTTAGGGCAACGTTTATCATTGTAAAATTTATCAAAAAAAACAATGATGTTTATCAAAGCATAAGTCTTTTCTAATTTAGATTGTTTATCATTTTCTCTTTCTGTTAAATAAGCAGATAATATTAAAGGAAAGCATTTATCTTTTTTTATGACATTTACAATATAATCTAAATCAGTTTCCTCAAGCTCAATAGCAAACCACTTTGCAAATGGGTAAAAAGGAAGCCCTAAGGTATGCATAATGGCTTTGTCATTCAAATTCAGTTTCATATACAATAATTTATAAGTTACACAATTATTTTATTTTGTAATGATACTAAATTTGTATATGTAAAAAGTAAAGCCTATTAAATAAAAAAAGCGCTCGATTTGAGCGCTTTTTTTAATGGTGATCCCAGCGAGACTCGAACTCGCGTTACCGCCGTGAGAGGGCGATGTCCTAGGCCGCTAGACGATGGGACCGCTTACAAAAGACTTGATAATATAAAAAAATCAAACTTGCAAGCACTTTTTGTAATTATATTTTAATAAATTTTCATTAAGCTTTAATAAATTTTAAGGAAGAAGACTATGAATGCGGATGAAATAAAAAGCAAAATCAGAAATATTTCCAATTTTCCCAAGCCAGGGATTGAGTTCAAAGACATCACCACTCTTTTGAAAGATAAAGAAGCTTTTAAGTCAGCAATAGATTTGATGGCAAAAGAACTTTCTCAAGAAAAAATAGATTATGTGGTGGCAATTGAATCTAGAGGATATTTATTGGGAGCGCCATTGGCTTATAAACTGGGCGCTGGTTTGGTTTTAGTCCGCAAACCAGGAAAACTTCCTGCCGCAGTAGAGCGTATTGAATATGATTTGGAATATGGAACGGATGTTTTAGAAATCCATAAAGATTCCATAGAAGAAGGAAAAAAAGTTTTAGTCATAGATGACTTGCTTGCTACGGGAGGTACGGTTAAAGCGGCTATTGATTTGGTTAAAAAAGTTGGCGGGGATGTTATTGGCGCCGCATTTTTAATAGAATTGGAAGCTCTTGGCGGAAAGAAAAAAATTCCGGAAGGAACAAAGCTATATTCTTTATTCAAATATGAATAAACTGTTGAATATTTGAGGAAAAATATTGGCGAATAAAATATAATGTAGTATAATTATTTAATAAAAAGAAAAACTTAAAGAGGTATGTTTATGAAAAGGGCATTTCTGTTATTTTTTGGTTTTTTGACATTGGTTTCAGCTGTTTCAATTTTTTCAGTTGACGCTGCTTCTGTTGGTGCTGAAACGGAGATTACAAAGACTGCTTTGCCTTTTGATCAATTAACAGATTATCAAGTTTTGCTTACCGGAAACGAAGGTGGTGTTTCAACTTATTCCGGCGTAAATAATAATTTGCGTCTCACATTTGATGCTTCCAAAGATGAAGTAAACAAAATTATATTTGTTTTTGATATAGATACATCAAGTGAGCAAAAAACATTTTTTGTTAATGAAATGGTCAATGTAATTAATACCTTAATGCCTCAACAACTTTCCGATATTGAAAATGACGTTAATATCTTTCAAGAAAAGTTATCTTCCATGAATGAAGACAGAGATCAAGGCGTCTTTAACTTGGAAAAAATCCGTGTTGAAGTCCATATGACCAATAGTTTGGTTAATGTTCGTATCACCAAATAAGTGAAATCAAAATGAATATTTTAGAAGCCTATAAATTTTGTCCGATATGCGGAAGTAAACATTTTGTTCAAAAAGGAAGCAATAAGCTTTGCTGTGAAGCTTGCGGCTATGAATTATATTTAAATCCAAAAATTGGTGCCGTTGCCATGATTGAAGATGAAAACGGCAGACTTTTGGCAGTCAGACGTAGCAAAGATCCTGCAAAAGGAACATGGCATCTCCCCGGAGGTTTCGCTGAAGTAGAAGAAACAATAGAGGATGCTGTCAAAAGAGAAGTCAAAGAAGAACTCAATATTGACGTGGAGATCACATCATATCTTTTTAGTATTCCTAATCATTATCAGTATAAGGGGATAGAAGGATATCCGTTGGACTTTTTTATGCTATGCAAAATTAAAGACATGTCTAATATTCTTGTCGATACATCTGAAAATTCAGAATATAGCTTTATGCCGTTATCTGAAATTAATGTTGAAGAATTTGGTTTGCCCTCTATCAGAGCCGGAATTAGACGCTATATAGAATTAAAGAAAAAAGCATAAGGAAACAACCGTGGAAAATTATAAAAAATTACCGGTATCAGATATTTTTTTCAGAGCATTTGAGGCATTTACTCAAAACTTTTGGGTAATGATGTTGTTTAGTGCCTTAAATTTTGTATCTATTCTGTTGGGCATTGAAACTTGGAGAACACCAAAGTTTTTCTTGGTCTTGCTTGTGGCTTACATAATGTGGTCATATTTTTTCAGATATTGTTTTAAGAAAGAACCGTACTTAGATTTTAAGGCCATGTTTTCATCTGTTGCTCCGTCAACAAAAATTTTGTTTCTGATGTTTGTTGTGATGACGGCCTTAATCTTATTGCCGTTTGCATTACCGTTTTTAGGTATTGGTGATGCCGAATATTATATGCGCTTTTTGAATGATAAAGAAACTTTGGATATGGTTTTAAGTGTTATAAGTTTATTCATTGCACCATATATCTTATTCCGTCCGTTCTTTGTTTGGATAGCTTCTGTTTTAGGAAATAATAAAAGTTTGAAGTTTGCTTTTTATCATACCAGAGGCAATTATTGGTCTATTGTATGCTTATTGCTGATTTTAAATCTTCCGTGTATTTTGGTTGAACAAATTTTTCAATATTTTGTATGGCCAAGCTGGGGGCTATATGCTTTGCTGTCCCCGATAGTTGTTTACGGCAATTTGATAATGGTCGAAAGTTATAAATTTTTCTTTTTAGAAAAATAGATTTTTAGTTATTTCAATAAAATTTTAGCTCAAGAAACATCTTAAAGTTTTGGCCTTCTTGAGCTAAGATTTTATTGGCACATATTCAAAAATTCAGCTTCTGATAAAATTGTCACCCCAAGTTCTTGAGCCTTTGTTGCTTTTGAACCGGCATCTGCGCCCATCACCACATAATCAGTGTTTTTAGAAACTGAGCCGGCAACTTTTGCGCCCATTGAAAGAGCTTTGGCTTTGGCTTCGGCTCTGGTCATTTGTTCCAGTGTTCCGGTAAAGACAATTGTTTTACCCGCCAAGTCTGAAGAATAATCTGCCGTATCAACAAAATCTTCTACATTCACTTGCTCTAAAAGCTTTTGGATAATGCGCTGGTTATGTTCTTCAGCAAAAAATTCAACAATATCTTTGACCATGGCTTCTCCGATACCGTCTATTTCTAAAAGCTTTGCCGTATCAGATTTCAGCATATCTTGCTCAAAAGCGTTAAATGAACTAAAGTGCTTTGCAATTAAAAGAGATGTTGCCGTACCCACTTGTCTGATGCCAAGCGCATAAATAAAGCGAGGCAAAGAAATTTTTCTTCTGTTATTGATGGCGTTAAACAGATTCTCCACAGATTTTTTGCCCCATCCTTCACGCGATTCGAGATAAATTGAGCCATCATCAATGGCGGCAAAAAGGTCATCACGCAAACGTCTGTTACGTTTTTCTAAAGTAAAAATGTCCACCGGAGTTTTGATAATGCCCTCATTATAGAATTCTTCCATAATTTTGGCACCCAAACCTTCAATATCAAAAGCCTCACGAGATACAAAATGTTTGAGGCGTTCAATAGCCTGAGCCGGACAAGTAAGACCTCCGGTGCAACGACGAACAGCTTCATCTTCTTCACGGATAGCATGCGCACCACACATTGGGCAAGTATGCGGAAAAATAAATTCTTGAGAGTCGGCCGGACGTTTTTCTGTTAGCACGCGTACAATTTGTGGAATAACATCGCCGGCACGCTGAATAACCACCGTATCTCCGATTCGAATATCTTTGCGCTTAATTTCATCTTCATTGTGAAGTGTAGCATGAGAGACGATGACACCCCCCACGTTGATAGGTTCTAAATCAGCAACCGGAGTAAGGGCGCCCGTGCGTCCAACCTGAATACGAATATTGTTGATTTTTGTAAAGGCTTGCTCGGCCGGAAATTTATGCGCAATTGCCCAGCGAGGTGTGCGTGTCAAAAAACCTAAGCGATTCTGCAAAGCCAAATCATCAACTTTATAGACGATTCCATCAATATCATAAGGAAGATCAGCACGTTCTTCTTGCAAATAATTAAAATAGTTCATCAAATCTGTACTGGTGTGACAGATTCGGTTATAGGGGTTTGTCTTAAAACCCCAATCACGAACCTTTTGTAAAAATTCGCTTTGCGATTTCCAAACAATGTCAGAAACATCGCCCCAAGTATAAACAAATAAAGAAAGTTTACGCTCTTTAGTGATATTTGCATCCAACTGTCGGAGAGAACCTGCCGCAGCATTACGCGGATTCGCAAAAACTTTTTTATGCTCAGCTTCGCATTTGGCATTAAGTTCTAAGAAATCAGCTTTAGACATATAAACTTCGCCACGCACTTCCAACACATCAGGCACATCAGAGGCAGAAAGTGTGAGTGGTAAGTCTTTGATAACTTTTAAGTTTTCGGTGATATCTTCACCGGTTTTGCCGTCACCTCTGGTTGCGCCTTTCACAAATTTTCCATGTTCATAGCGTGCAGAAAATGAAAGCCCGTCAATTTTTGGTTCGGCAGAATAGGTGATTTGATTATCTGTTTCATTACCCAAAAAACGATTAACTGAAGAAGTAAAATCCAAAAGTTCAGATTCGGAAAAAATATCGCCAAGAGAAAGCATCGGAATTTTGTGTTCCACTTTTCCAAATTCGCTTTTAACGGCAGCACCGATTCTCTTAGATGGTCCGTCTGCAATTTTCAATTCAGGAAATTTTGCTTCAATCAGTTCATTACGGCGTTTAAGGGCATCATATTCGGCATCTGTTAAATAGGGATCATCATTTTGATAATAAGCAATATCTGCTTTTGCCATTTCTTTAGAGATTCGTTTAAGCTCGGTTAAAGCTTCTTCAACGGTCAAATTATCAATATCTGTCATGTTTTTCCCTTAATCAAAATTTTCTTGTAGGTATCATAAAGCTTGAGCATCATAAAATCATCAATAATTTTACAAATATGCAAAGCTTTGGAAAAGATACGTTCAATGGTTATAGAGATATTGGAAATATTTATGAAAAACAAAAATATAGTTAAGTCATTTTAAAGAAGTGTTTTTTATACTTGAGTTGTTATTGGTAATTTATATGGAGAATATTAATGAATAAAGAAGTATCTGCGGCTGAGAACAAGCCAATTGAAAGTTTGCCGGCAAATTCAAGTTGGTGGAAATTTTTTGTAACCATGTATTTTGGTCGAAATTATTTTCGTTTTAGCGGCAGAGCATCCCGTAAAGAATATTGGGGCGCAACAATTTTGGCCAATCTGTTTATGATTTTAATTTCTTGTATAGCGTTATTTTCTGGAGCTGTTTCTATGGCCGGATTAAATATAATGTATGACATCATGTTTTTTTACACTATTATACCGGGATTTGCATTAATGTCTCGCCGTTTTCACGATTTAAATATGCGAGCATGGTGGGCTTTGTTAGTTATTCCTTTGTTTTTCTTACCTTTCTTTAAAGGAAATCGCAAAGACAATAGATTCGGTCGTAATATTTATGCTGAAAAATAATGAAGCAGAGTTTTAGAATTATTTTCTCAGTATTGTTTGGAGATCGGTTCTTCCAATTAAACGGGCGTGCAGGATTATTGGAGTTTTGGTTGATTTTTATTATATATGGCATATTGCCGTTAGTGGCATTTGTCATAATATCGCCCGATTCTTTTATCAAAAAGTTGCTTTTCTTTTTTGTGATATTTATGCAGCCGTGGATTTTGTGGAGT
The DNA here is from genome assembly GCA_944392265.1 of uncultured Alphaproteobacteria bacterium. Lineage (GTDB taxonomy): Bacteria > Pseudomonadota > Alphaproteobacteria > RF32 > CAG-239 > CAJLXD01. The sequence goes on from CALXWC010000017.1 coordinate 33,832, forward strand.
TTAGCCGTGCGCCGATTCCATGATTTAAATTTAAGAGGTTGGTGGATTCTTACAATGTTGCCGCTCATTGTTTTACCATTTTTACCCGGTAAAAAAGAGCAGAATCGATTTGATGTCGAAGATTAATAATCTAAAATAAAATGCAAACAAAAGCGGGAAACAAAATTTCCCGCTTTTTATGTAGATTTTTTTATTGAATTTCTTATAGATAATTTAGTTGACAAAAAACAATATCCTGCCATAACTACATATGTCTAACATATAATTATAAGTATTATGGAAAAGGTAATTATTAAAATCAATGGCAAGGTAGCTCTGGTCGTTGATGAGGCAATGAGAGTTTTGTTTCAGAAGGGAAATTCTTGCGTCGTAGAAATCTCTACAAGTAATGTCAAAGACTGTGTGTCTGTTACTAAAAAGTTTTCCAAACAAAAAAGTCATAAAAAAACAGTGTTAACATCAAATGTTTATAAAAAAGACGGACATTTACGAGTCGATGCTGAAAAGTTGGCTCTTTCTTGTGAAAAACACGGCTATTGTTCTTATGCAAAGGCAACCGAACTTTTAGGAAAATGCCATAGAGTCGAGGCTGAAGCAGATGATATTGTGCAAAGAGGTCGATTCGGGTGTCAAAGCGGAGAAAAAATAGACGTCTGGGTGCAAAACAAAGGCCATAAAGCGGTTCTGGCGCAGCATACAAATAGCGAACAGGACTAAAAAGTCAAAAAAAAGGAATCCTTTTGTTGGGATTCCTTTTTTATTTTGGTTAAAAGCAACTATTTTTCCGGTGCAATCACCATCATCATTTGTTTGCCTTCCATTTTTGGTTCCGATTCTACTTTGCAGATTCCTTCCAAATCATCAAGAAGACGCATCAAAACATCTTTTCCCATATCGGCAGTGTTCATTTCACGGCCTTTATAACGCATGGTAAATTTAACTTTGTTTCCTTCACCCAAAAACTTTTTAGCTTGTTTAACTTTTACTTCATAGTCGTGGGTGTCAATCATCGGACGAAGCTTAAGCTCTTTAATTTCAACAACTTTTTGTTTCTTTTTAGCTTCAGCTTTGCGTTTTTGCATTTCATATTTATATTTGCCGATGTCTAAAATCTTACAAACAGGGGGATTCGCCTGCGGAGAAATTTCAATCAAATCCAATCCGGCTTCTTCAGCGGCTGCAAGTGCTTCTTTAATAGAAACCACACCGCGATTCTCACCTGTTTCATCAATCAAACGAACTTCTTTTACTCTAATTTCGTCATTAATGCGTGGTCCGTTATCGTCTCGTACTGGCGCATTGGTATTTTCTTTAGCTATTTTAGCCTCCATAATTATTGTTAACTGGCAATATAATACAAAGCTAATACTTAAAGGCAAGTTAAAAGTGATTCTATATTAAAGGAAAAAAACGCCATTTATGGATATATTTTGATATAAACAGCCGGTGTGGAAAAAAAAGAAAGTAATGTTGATAAAAAAATACAGGCAAAAACAGGGGATTAAAAAAAAAGTGAAAAAAAATTAAAAAAAATGAAAAAAAGTTATTGACTTCTGTGAAATGAAAGTCTATAAACCGTCTTGTCGCCGCGATGAGGCACGG
>CALXWC010000018.1 GCA_944392265.1 uncultured Alphaproteobacteria bacterium
GGGTGCAACAATTGGTCTAATTGGTCAGCACCAACGCGCATAATAGCTTCTTCTTTATTGAGCAAGCCTTCTTCAACCATTTCAACAGCCATACGAACGGCAGCAGCAGCGGTACGTTTACCGTTACGGCATTGCAACATCCAGAGTTTACCGTGTTCAATGGTGAATTCCATATCTTGCATATCTTTGTAGTGATTTTCGAGGTTGTTTTTAGCGTCAACCAATTCTTTATAAAGGTGAGGCCATTTTTCTTCCAAAGAGTTGCCTTTGCCTTCGCTAGCCATTGGTTGAGGAGTACGAATACCAGCCACAACGTCTTCACCTTGAGCGTTGATGAGGTATTCACCATAATATCTGTTTTCACCGGTAGCAGGGTCACGAGAGAAGCAAACACCTGTAGCGCAGTCATCGCCGGCATTACCGAATACCATGGTTTGAACGTTAACAGCTGTACCCCAGTCACCCGGAATGCTGTTCAATTTACGGTAGGTAATAGCACGAGCAGACATCCAAGAACCGAATACGGCACCGATACCGGCCCACAATTGTTCCCAAGGATCTTGAGGAACAACTTTACCCAATTTTTTACCGATTTCTTTATATTCGTTAACGAGTTCTTTCAAATCTTCAGCGGTCAAATCAGTATCAGATTTATAGCCTTTAGATTCTTTCATTTTCTCCAAAGCGCCTTCATAGAGGTCCAAATCGGCACCCAAAACCACATCGGAGAACATTTGCAAGAAACGACGATAAGAGTCGTAAGCAAATCTTTCAGAGCCACTGGCTTTAGCCAAAGCTTTAACAGTTTCATCATTCAAGCCCAAGTTCAAAACGGTATCCATCATACCAGGCATAGAAACTCTGGCACCTGAACGAACAGAGAACAACAACGGGTTGTTGGCATCGGCAAATTTTTTGCCCATAATTTTTTCAACGCCGGCAACAGCTTCTCTAACTTGATCTTTAAGATCAGCAGGATAAGTATTGTTGTTTGCGTAATAGTAAGTGCAAACTTCTGTTGTTACGGTAAATCCCGGAGGTACAGGCAAGCCAACCACATTCATTTCTGCAAGGTTAGCACCTTTACCGCCAAGGAGGTTACGCATGCTGGCGTCGCCTTCGGCTTTGCCGTTTCCAAATGTATATACCCATTTAGTCATGGTTTAATAAGCTCCTTAAGCTTGCTCCCTCGTTAAAAACGAAGAAGCCTTAGGTTAAACACACAGCCTTAAAGCCGGATTCGACTTTAAAGCCAATTCATACTGGTTGAAAACTATAACAATGATTCCGATTCTTGCAAGCAAAATATTGCTAAGACTTTCTCTAAAGGACTCTTTATGCACAAAATTTATCTTGAGCAAACTTTTTTTGACAAAAAAACAAATTATGAAACTTTTATGACATTTTCAAACAAAGAAAAGGATTCATAACTTTTTATTGTATTTTTAACCAATTCGTGCTATTATAATTTTGTCAAACAAATTATTTTATTATACTACATTGTCCGAGTAGTAGATCTATATATTTAATTATAGAGCTACGGCTCCTTATAATTATAAACGAGATTTCATAAAGTTGGTTTTTTAAGGAAGTAAATTCAAATATAAGGGTTTATTTTTGCTTGAAATGAGTAAGGAACGTCTTCTTTATACGGGAAAGCTTCTTGAAATCGGACAGACCAACATCGAATAAAAAAACAATTAAAAAATAATCATATGAAAAAGAACATTTTAGAGGCAGTAACTATGACCATCCGCCTCGTGGTCGTTTTATTTGTAACATTATTCGGTGCAACTGCCTGCACTGAAAATGGTTTCTTAGGTGGCAGCGAAAATCAGGATACAATTCCTGTAATCCCGGGTGACACCACCATTCGCATTGAGAACTTTAAGCTCAACGAAGCAGAGTGGAAATACAGTAATTGTTTGGCGAAAGCTGAGCATTACTATAATGGTAAAGTCAATTATCTTGTGAATAACAAGGTGGTTGATACTAAAGTTATCGAGCATGAAAATGCTCCAATGACCATTACTTGGGAGCCCATCGCTGAAACTAAGGCAGCTTCTGCAGAAAAAATGTACATCGGCCAAACAGCTGGTGATACAGTTTTTGTAGAAAGCTATAAGAATCAGGAGGTTAACTTCTCAAAATATGAAAGAGAGTGCAAACTTTCTTTTGTAGGAATGGAAGTTGTACTGAATGCTTCTTGGTATCAGGCAAACCTCGGGAACAGCAACATAGAGTACTGCCGTTATGACAGCACAACAGTTGCCACTCAGGTATCAGACACCGCTAAGGTTGATGGTATCAACGAGGTGATTGAGCTTGACGGAGAGAAGTACAATCGAGTTCTGGTAACAGCAAAAGCTGTAAACCACTTTACAGATATGCCGGCTAACAACCCGCATACTGCAGAGATGGATATCCAATACTCAGTATTGGTACCAGTGAACTTTGTTCCGGGTGAGAAGTTCTATGAGGGCAGCATTGCTGGAAACGGAAACTATGAAAAAGTTTCTGAGGAAAGCTACCGCTCAACTCTTGAGCTGACACATATTTTCACTCAGGATGGTCAGCAGATTAAGGAACAGGAAACTGTTTCTGGTACTGCAACCGTAAAAACTTGGGTGGAAGAAGCTGGATCAAAGATGATTGTTCCGACTGTTGCTATAGGAAATCCAACCGTTAGTGTAAATGAAAACATTTCCAACTTGTATAAGAAGGAAGGTTACATTTATGCTAAGAAGTATACAACCACTTGGACGTATACTTGGGCTAACGGTTTCCAGAAAAAGGTATATAGCGAAGTCGAGAGACTTTACTATATGCGTGAGGAAGGCAAGGCTGTTGCTATGCCTTACGGTGAGACATCTACTGCATTCAAGCTGTTCGAAGAAGGAACTCCTTCAGAGAAGAGCGAGAATGGCAAACTTTACAATGCTTATGAAGCATATATTGAGTTTGCAGGGGTTCACGCCGCAAAGGCATATAACTTGTCTGAGGAATTTTCTTTGAACACAACTCAGGAATTCTGGGTTGAAAAAGAAGCTCCAAAAGACGAGTTCCTGGGCTTTGACAAGGAAGTTATCAAAGGTGATAACAACAATGCTTCTAAAATTATTATTACAGAGCATTGGAGTATCAGCGGAGATAAAGAAATTGTCTTTTCTCAAGAAGCCAATTATACTTTCACTGTATCAGAACAGCAGAGAGTATTTGGCGAAAGCCTTGCATTTGTAAGCGGTCTCGCTAAAACAACCAACGCAGGGAACTTCAACGAAGTAAGCGAAGGTATGTTCGTAAGAACAATCACTGACACTTACACAGCTAAATTTAACTTGTGTGACGTAAAAGCCACTGCAAGCTATAACGAGGCTTATGTTGAGTACCGCAACGAAAGAATTAATTTCGAGTTTGCAGAAGCAACAGTTAGCTACAAAGGTTTGAACAACCCAACAGCTACTGAAGTTGACGTAAACGGAACATTGTTCACTCGTTTAGCATACGAAGTAACCTTTGCACATAGTGTATTAGGTAACAAAGTTGCTAATGTGTTGGTAGATTCTGAAATTTCAATGGATCAAACTACTCCGGATGAATGGGGTAAGTTAGACGTTGAAAAGACCAGAAACTTTGGCGGATTAGCTTGGACCTGGAAAGACGAAAATGGCAAACCAGCTGCATTTATCACTGGAACCATTGTTACTGAGTATGGTATTGTTTCATTCTGGGAAGGTGGTCAAAGCTTTACCAAGTTTGATACAAATAACATCTCTGCTCGCATGGGTAATAGTGTTAAAACAGAAGGACCTGAGTATCTCATTCCGGCATATATTAATATCTTAAAAGATCCTAACCCACGTTGGGGTTACCAAGATATTAACGGTCAATACCGTAACGAAATCAACGGTGTTGATATCAAGTTGATCGGAATGGATGTTAACAAACCTTTCATTGCTGAAGGCGGTGATGCCACAGTATATAAGATCAACGGCAATCGCGTTGTGATTACATACAATGGCAAGGTATTGTTCTCAGAAGTTTTCGCTAAATAAGAGGACGAAGACTTTTCATTTCAAAATAAAAAAACTCTTATATGGGCCAACTCTCACTTTATGACGTGTTCATAATTGGTGACTGCGCCCTGATTTACAAATCTTTAAAAACAAAAAAATTATGAAAACTATAAAGAATATGATAATCATCATCATGATGATGATTATCTCCGCTCCCGCAATGGCACAAAAGTTTGTATACGACAACAATATTTGTCGATACACAAAACTTGTCCCAGAAAACAAAAAAGTTGACTGGGAAAAAACCAGCAAGTCTGGTTACACACCGCTGCATGCTGATGCTATGATGCACCAAGCGGCAGAGAAGTGCACCGGCTGGTATTTTCAGCCAGCTGTTGGAGCAAAAATGAACATCACTCCATCTCAAGATTTCTCACCAATGGTCGGCATGTCCGTTGGCTATGAAATTGCCCACTTTGGAAAGCGCCCGAACAATTTCGGTCTTGCTTTCGAAGTTGAGGCTAAGTTGGAGAAGAATGCCGAGATGTGGCAGGAAGACTTGTCTTATATTGAGGCAGGGTATATCCCCACCATCGGCGGTAAGATGCTTATGCATTTCACCAAACACAAGCCATTCCAAGTGTCTTTGTTCGGTGGTGCCGGATACACGAGACTTACGTCTCATTATCCGAATGCGTCCGACCCAAAGGACGTCACATACGTCAAGCATAACACACTGACGTTTGAAGGTGGTATCCAGATGGGTATACATGTTATGGGGCACTCTCCAATGATGCGCATTGGTGTTGGTTCTACACAAACCGCACACGTGCGCAACACATACGGATTTATTTCCGTAAGCGTTAAATTCAAAAAGCTCCACAAGAGCAAGAGCTTAACGGCAGGAGAATACTTCGCCCGCTAATTATTCTTTCAAAAGAGCTGCCCTAAAAAGCAGCTCTTTTCTTTTTAAATATGACAATATGATGAATTTTTCTTATTTTAGCGAATTCTGATTGAAATTTAGACAAAATTACACTATAATGCGTTTAACTAAAAAATTATGATTTTTATTATTTTTGTTGAAGAAAACAGGATTCAAAGATTCTGCAGGCTATATGGCTATATAAAAACGCTTCAACAAAACAACATCATAAACTCGCATTTAGTATAAACCTTTAAATATATTTATTTTATGAAAACTAAAATTTATCAGACCTTTGTTGCGATAGTGACAATGGTCATCACATGCTTGTTTGTCTCAAGTTGTTTGGAGAACGCATTTATTGGCGATACTGAGCCTCCAACACCTGAACCGCAACCTGAAGAAGAAGTTCGGCTTTTGAATGCCTTCATCACGCATGATTGGAAATACTCCAACGGCCTGATTGCAGACAACAAAAAAGTTTCCGCCAAACTAGAGCACAAAAACGGAAATAATATCAGAATTGAAGATATTAATCCGATTCTGCCTCTGGAAATCAGTTGGGAACAGCCAGAACCAATGACCCGTGGAACCAATGTCTTTACGTTAGACGAAGCTTCTGCCGGAGATTCCATCCTCATTAGTGAAGAAACAAATGATAATTTGCTCTTAAAAAATTATCAGCAGACATTTACCTTCAATTTTGATGGTGTCAGCTTAAAATTTGAGACAAAAAATCAGCTTGTTTTTTCCAAATATAAGGGTATTAATCTTCCAAATTGTGTGTTAGACAGCATAGTCTATAATTCACAAAAGGCAGAAATACAGGAGCGTTATTATATCGGTAGTCGTCCGTATCTTCGCAGCAAAGTCACCTTTGATTTTGATGTATACAGACACCACACCGATAGCAACAATGTTCACAAGGATAAAATTTATCCTTATATCATTGTCAACGCCCCAGAAGAAGTTGAACCCGGAGAAGACATCTTCAACGGCGCCGTTATCATTTCAGGCACCGAAAAACTGTTCTTTAACAAGAGCATAGACACCCAAACCAAGATTTATACATCTCAAGTAGATGTATGGGAGTTCTGGACACAAAGCGGTAAAAAACGCACCACCTACTCTGTTGATTTGGAAGTCAAACAGTGGATTGACGATGCTCAAAAAGAGTGGATTGTTCCAAACATTGAGTTTGGTTATCCAAAGCTTGAAGAAAAAAGCAGCGCTTCTGAAGAATATAGCAAACAAGATGTAAAAGATTATGTCTTTGAAAAGCAAAACTCAGAAGTTCAAGCTCTTTGGTCTTATGCCAATAATTATAAAATTGGTGTATATGGCTATTCTGAAAAAGCATGGAAAACCTACAAAGGCTTAAAAGTTTTGGCAATGCCTTCTACCACCCACAAGTTCTACTACGATAAATATACATATTCCGATTTCACAGAAAAAGTTTCTGACGGAACAACCTATTTAGCGTATCCGGCTATGATTTATTTTAATGCCGTTTATAATAACGACATTTATAAATTAAATCAGGCTCAAGAATTCTGGGTTGAAAAAGGCTCTACAAATCCTCCTGCTCCTCAAGATTCCATAGTTTCTGAAAAGATAATTTATGAGCTTGAGAACAACAACGGCAAATGGATTTCTAAAATTATTTTTAGAAGAAAATATGCCCAAACAGGAGAAAGAGATTCTGTTGCCATTCAAGAGTTAAGTCGCTCTACCAAAATTGATGATGACAAGCACTTTATCAGACCCAACAACACGTTAAATCTGAAAAAGATGCTCGAACCGGTCAAGATTTCTGAAAACACAAAAACAGATGCCAATACCGGACACGTTATCACCACTATTGTAAGAAGACACGGTTTTGATTTTGACTTCTTCACCTATAACATTGAAGAAACATATCAAACCGCTTATACAATGTATAAGGGTGAGAGATTAAACTTCTTGGCACCGGAACCAACTGTAGAATTTGCCGGACAAACGCCGAAAGATTTGGGACTGATTGTAACTCAAGACGGTAAAAAATATAACCGCACGGAATACACTGTAAAATATAAAGAAACCTATGGTGACTTTAATACAATGTATTATCCTTTGGTCAATATAGATGTTGAAGACACTTCCGTGCCTGAAACTGATGATATTGTCTCTTGGAGTTATGATCGGGAGCGTGATGGCTTCACAAGTAAGGTGATATTACACATTACCAGAAAGTTAAGCGGTCGCAAAGATTCCACAATTACGGCAGAGCTGTTTCACGCACACAAAGTTGCTGGCAAACAAACCTTCTATTGTGAAGATAGCAACTTAAGCTTGGGCGAGGCAATCAATCCAAACAGCTCAAAGAAAGAAGAAACAAAAGACGGCGTTACTTATGTGACCACCACCACAGTCAACAAATTCAGATATAATCTGAACACAAGTGACGGTAAATCATATTATGATGAGGTGACCACAACAGATGTAACTGCTTTCATGAGTTTCCAAGGCACAAGAATTGATTTCTTGGCTCCGGAAACCTCAAAAGTTTCTTACTCTGGTAGCAATGCTCAGGACAAAGGTGAAGTTACGCAAAACGGTAAAAAGTACAATCTTGTAACCTATACTAATTCTTATAAAGAAGTATACGATGGCAAGACTGAAACTTTAACTTCTGAAGCTGACTTATATGTCAAACCGGCAAGCGATGATATCATCTCTTGGAGCTATGACAGAGAACGCGACGGCTCAACCAGTAAGGTGATTTTACATATCATCAGAAAATTAAGCGGAAGCAAAGACTCAACCATCACGGCAGAGCTCTCTCATTCTCACAAAGTTGCAGCAAAACAAAGCTTCTATTGTGCAGATAACAGCTTAAGTTTGGCAGATGCTCTTAACCCGAGCAGCTCAAAGACAGAAGAAACAAAAGACGGCGTTACTTATGTGACCACCACCACTGTCAACAAGTTTGGATACAATCTGAACACCCTTGACAAGAAAACATATTATGATGAGGTGACCACAACAGATGTAACTGCTTTCATGAGTTTCCAAGGCACAAGAATTGATTTCTTGGCTCCGGAAACCTCAAAAGTTTCTTATTCTGGAAGCAAAGCTCAAGATAAGGGTGAAGTCACTCAAAACGGACAAAAGTATAATCTTACCACCTATACACATTCTTACAAAGAATTGTATGATGGCAAGAATGAGACTTTAACCAACACGGTAGACTTATATGTTAAACCGGCAGAGGTTATCCGCACAGAGTGGAAAGTTCTTAATCAAGGGCTTGAAAAAGTTAGCGACACACAGTGGCGAAGCTACTTTACCTTGAACGAAAAGTTCAGTAACGGTACAGAAACCAATACAGATAAAGAAGTGCTCTTAAACATTTATGTTCAGGCACCGCAGAAAAGAAACTTGGTACTCAATTCAGCTGAATTAAGTTATAAGTCTTTCTTGCCAAAATCTACATCTGTATCAACAAGAAGCGGCGGTGAAAACATTTCTGTTACAACCAACAAAGCTCCTTATGACTTGGTATATACCAACAAGGAAAATGAGTTGATTAATTCAGAATTTGTTTTTGTTTCCGAAACAGCTGTCTACAAAGATGGTGACGTTGAAGTAAATTTCAAAACCGCAAGCTGGACAGAAATTCAGGAAAACGGATTCACTGCTCCACTGCAGGGCATTGTTGGAGACTATGATCGTTATAACGCAACCTTCAAGGTAAGCGGAAAATATAACAATATAGCTTATCATGCATCTGCCTTAGTGGACATTGATGTCTTAAGACCTCAAGAACCGACATTGCCACCTGAATGGGGTGACATTGATGTTACAAAGACCAAAAACTTTGGAGGACTTGCTTGGAGTTGGAAAGACGAAAATGGTAAACCAGTAGCCTTCATAACAGGAACTATTGTTACTGAATATGGTATTGTTTCATTCTGGGAAGGAGATTATTGCTTTACAAAATTTGATACAAGCAAAATCACAGCTCGCATGGGAAATAGTATCAAAACAGAAGGCCCTGAATATCTCATTCCGGCATATATTAATATCTTAAAAGATCCTAACCCGCGTTGGGGCTATCAAGATATTAACGGCAGATATCGCAACGAAATCAACGGGGTTGATATCAAGTTGATCGGAATGGATGTAAACAAACCTTTCCTTGCCGAAGGTGGAAACACCAATGTATACAAAATTAACGGCAATCACGTCGTAATTACATACAATGGCAACATAATCTTTGATGAAGTTTTTGCTGAATAATAAAAAAAGCTACTCACTTTATGTGGGTAGCTTTTTTTTGGATAATGTTAAAATAAAATTAAAGATTTCTCTATATGCTATTGTCATAATATTGTAACAAAAAAAAGCTTGATTATTTTTAGTCAATATGGTAAAAATAGACAAATTTTACAAAATATTGACATTTTTTAGAGATTTGGAGAAACAAATGCAGAAAAAAATCTTAACATTAGCAGCTGTTATGCTCTTTAGCACAACCTTAGCAGGAACAGCTTCTGCTCGAGATGGTTGGTATGCAGCTTTACGTGGTGGTCTCACCAATTCTAACATGAATGACGTTGATGATAGCGCTGGTAAAAAAGCAGATATTGATTTTGACAACGTTTGGATGATGAGTGGTGCTGTTGGTTACCGTTATTCATACTTCCGCGCTGAATTGGAATATACATACCATGAAGATCATGATGAAACTTCTGCAACTGGCTTAAGCGGAACAGAATTTGGTGCACAAAACTTAATGTTAAATGGTTACATTGACTTCTTACCAAATTATGTAGTTAGCCCTTATATCAGCGGCGGTATCGGTTGGTCTAAAATTAAGTTAGATACATATTCAACAACCACAACCCGCACAACAGTTTCAAATGATGCTGATAACTTTACTTGGAGCTTGGGTGCCGGTATGACAATCCGTATCAATAAATGCCTCAACTTTGATGGTGGTTACAGATACATTGATATGGGTGATATTGAAAACGCCAATGTTAACGCTCACGAAGTATACTTTGGTTTACGTTACACATTTTAATCTGCCAAAAAAAAGACACTTCCTCGGAAGTGTCTTTTTTTTGACTTAATATAAAATATTATTGTTCCTCTTCATAAAGCTTTTTTTCCATAGCTTCGTTTAACTCTTTAATATCTTCCTCATCCAATTCTTCCGCCGGAATAGCATAGCTTCCGTTCAACCAATTTCCAAGGTCAATATCGGCACAACGCTTAGAACAAAAAGGACGATACTTCATATCTGTCACTTCTTTTTTACAAATTGGGCATTTCATTTCAAAACCCTTCCTGTTCCTTGACAAGATTCACATTCAACCGTCAACATATCTAATAAAGAAGGACGCTTTCTTGAACGCACAATCTCAACATTTCCACCTCTGCTTAAACCATAAAGAATTGTTTTGGTTGCATCTTTACTTAATTCTTTTTCTAAAACTTCCAAAACAGGTTTCAAATAGCGATAATCGGAAGAACCGGCAAAATCAATAATAATTTTTCCGGAAAGATTGCGTAATCTAATTTGTTTGGCAATTTCAACGGCAGCCTCTTCATTCAAATGAGATAAAGAACCTTTTCCGTTATCTTGCCCGCTATCAACATCTATGGCAACCACAGCCTTGGTTTCTTCAATGGTAATTCTTCCGCCGGATTTTAATCTGACGTTTTTATCCAATGCTTCAACAATCACATCTTCCAAACCATATGTATCAAACGGAGCATTATCAATTTCGGTGGCAATTTTTTCACCAAAACGAGCCAATAAATCAGCCTCAATATTGCGATTATTTAATACAATCTTATTCAAGCTGGGCATATATTTGGCAACATATTCAAAGATTGGATTTGGTTTGGCCATCAATAAAGCCGGAGCAGATGCATTTCTGGCTAAAGCCCTAACCTTATCAAAGGCGGAGCGCAGATAATTCATTTCAGCTAAAACATCTTCAAAACTATGCTCCACGGCAGAAGTTCTCACAATCCAACCTTCTTGGCCGGTCACATTTTCCAAAACAAAATCTTTATAAGTATGAGCTTTATCTTTATCTAAAATTTTAGAAGAAACCTCAACATTAAGCTTATATGGACAATAAACCAAATTTTCACCCACAAACTGAATCATTCTGGTGACTTTTGGGCCTTTTTCAGCTCTTTTTTCTTGCGCAACCTGAATAATCAGGCTTTGTCCTTCACAAATTTTCAGCTCATCCATACCATATTCTTCAGCATTTAAGAAGGCTTCACGGCCCTCTCCCAGCTCAATAAAAAAGCCAATTTTTCCATGAGCCAACTCAACTTTTCTGGCCACTTTGCCTAAATAAATATTGCCTTCCAAAGCTCTGTTGGCGGCAATAATTTCTAATTCAACAAGTTCATTATTTTCAAGCAAAGCTATTCTTGTTGCTGAATTTTTACTTTCAAAAACAATTGTATTTGTACTCATTTTATACCAGCTCCGACAAGTAAATTTTTGGTTTCAAAAAGAGGCAATCCCACCACTCCGGAATAAGAACCAATCATCTTATTCACATAGCAAGCAAGTTTTCCTTCAATTTTATAACCGCAACACCCTACCCATTCATGGCTTTTAACATAGTCATCAATTTCTTCTTCTGAAAGTCTTTTCATTGAGATTCGGGTTGAATTCAAACGCACTGAAGCTTTACCGTTTTTATCAATCACGCACACGGCACTTAAAACCTTGTGCGCTTTACCGGACAAAAGCTTCATTACTTTTGTTTGTTCTTCATCATTTTTAGATTTGTGTAATATTTTTGTTCCCACTACAACAACCGTATCAGCTCCCAAAACGACCTGATTGGGAAAGCTCTCTGAAATTTTTAAGGCTTTTTCGAGAGCCATTCTTTTCACATAGGCAGAAGGTTTTTCACCTTTTTTTTCACGTTCATCAATATCAGCCGGAACAATTTGGCTTGGCTCAAAACCAATCTGAGCCAACAAGGCTTTTCGCTGAGGAGAGCCTGATGCCAAAATAAAATTTTTAACACTCATAAAACTTAAGCTTCGTCGTCGTAAGTTTTTTCCATTCTTTCATGTCTTTCCTGAGCTTCAATGCATAAAGTAGCCACAGGACGAACTTCCAAGCGTTCGACACCGATAGGTTCACCTGTTTCTTCGCAATAACCATATTCGCCGTCTTCAATACGCTTAATAGCTTCATCAATTTTTGAAATCAATTTACGAGCACGATCACGAGTTCTTAATTCCAAAGCCTTATCTGTTTCCATAGAAGCTCTATCAATTTCATCTGGCTGGTTTAAACCGCCTTGACGCAAATCTTCAAGAGTATCCTTAGATTGATTGAGCAATGATTTTTTCCAATTAACCAGTTTCTGACGAAAATATTCGAGCATAACCGGGTTCATATATTCTTCATCGGCACTCGGACGATAGTCGGGAGGTAAAATAACAACAGTTTCCATATGAGTTCTCCTTCAAAATAATTAAACTGCCTAATTTTTGAGCAGATTATAAACAAAAAGAATTAACATCAAGTAAAATAAACAATTTTCAACTATTATTTAGTCAATTTAGCCAATTCCACCTCTACTCTTAATTCAATTTCTTCAATAATCTCCAAAAGTTTAGTATCTTCGCAGGTTTCTTTTTGTTCTTTAACCAAACGAGAAATATTAATAAGATTTTCCATAGGCATGTACCCTAACAATAAAGCAGAGCGAATATCTTCTAGTTTATCCAACAAAGTATGAGCTCTTTTCAGTAATTTTTTGCGTTTTTCTCTTTCCTCAATATTATCAGCCATCTGGGTGGCAAAAATAGCATCCATTCCTGAAAGACTGTTTATACCGGAAATTGCAGGCATCTGTTGTTCGGAAACATTATTTAGATATGAGGCAAAACTTGTTCCTGCCGATGCTTTTTTAGTCTTATTTAAGGAAAGATCATTTTTATTATTTACTTCATTAACTTTCATTTTTATACCCTATTGGAATGTCCATTCAATATTATTTTCAGAAGTTTCATCTTTACACAAATCCATAGCATCATGAATCTTTACAGGCAATTTTGTTGCCCCGTTCCAAGTATACGTTTTTCCTCCGACTTTAATTTGAATTAAATCAGACATATCGCTTACGGCCCAATTTTGCATCAAGAGTTCAACACATCCTTGTTTGGTAAGCTTAAGAAATTTAATGGAATAACTATTTTTATTTCCAGAAATTGACACCTTTGCACCATAAGCATGCACAATATCATTATTAACAACCATATAAGGAGGAATAACACGTTCTTTAATTAATTTTTGTTCGATTCCTGTTTGAGAAAGTTTAGAAAAATCAGCATCGGCAGAGAACCTGTTTTTAATATTTTTTTGCAAAGTTCGTATTTCATCCACAATTTCAGCCTGTTTATAACGATCAAAAACTTTTCCGATAATTCCGAAAAGAGAAACCGTTACCATGGCAATAATTCCTAAAACGCCAAGCATTTCCACCATTGTTGAGCCGCTTTGCTGATTTTTTCTCATTAAAAAAACTCCTTTTTTAATATATACATTCCAAAATAACATTTTTTTTGCACAGAAACAACATATTTATCTAATAAATTTACTTTCTTTTTATAAAATTATGTTTATAGTGTTAGTTGTATTGATTCAAATTTTATATTTGGATCAGACAAAGGTTTAAACTTTATAAAGGAAAATTAGATGAAAAAAACTATTGGTGCATTGATGGTTGCCGTATCAGCTGTTGCTATGGCTGCTAATGCTAATGCTATGGAATACAATCCATATGCAGGTGTTGAATATGGTTATTCTTTCTTAAACGGTGCAGATAGAGAAAACAACTTCAACTCTGGTAAAATCTTCGTTGGTTCTCAATACAA
Source organism: uncultured Alphaproteobacteria bacterium (assembly GCA_944392265.1). Taxonomy (GTDB): domain Bacteria; phylum Pseudomonadota; class Alphaproteobacteria; order RF32; family CAG-239; genus CAJLXD01. Next base: position 13,855 of record CALXWC010000018.1, read on the forward strand.
TCAAAACTTTGGTGTTGAAGCTTTCTATCAACGTACAACTTCTGACAAAAAAGCTCTTAAAAATGGTGTACAAAAACTCAAATATGAAGCTTATGGTCTTGATGCTATGGGTTACCTCCCATTGGGTTGTGATCAAGAAGTTGCTTTGATTGGTACAGCCGGTGTTGCTTACTATGACTTCAAAGACAAAACAGAAGGAAAAGCTTCTGATAACGAAGGTATGTGGGGTTACCGTTTAGGTGCCGGTGCTGAATACAATGTAAATGAAAACATTGCTGTTCGCGCTTTGGCTCGTTACACCAAATTAGATGAAAGAATTCTTGATTCAAACGACATGATGGAATACTCTATCGGTGCAAGATACAACTTCTAATTTTGCATAAAAGATTAAAAAGGGAAGTTTGTAACTTCCCTTTTTTTATTGCCTAAAATTTATAAAAATCTATATTTAGATATAACAAAATAAATTTAAGGAGTTATAATGAAAAAATATTTTTTCGCTTTATGTTTACTGAGTTTATGTTTATCCGCTTGTTCCAAACAAGATAACGCATCAACTGAAGAAATAGAAAAAAAAGAAATCTCACTATTTTCTATGCCTGATACAAATATCATAAACAAAACATTTAGTTTTTCGCAAAAAAATAAAGCTCAAGACTATCAAAATGAAAATGCTATTATTCAAGCCATCAACCAATCTGTTCAATGCACATTGAACCCTATGGACGCAAACTGCACTCCTTTGAAAGAAGCATTACCTAAATTTATTTTCATGCAAGATGAAAGTTTAGAGCGTCCCTCAGAGATTTCATATACCATAAATAAAATAAAACCTCTAAACGGCGGTTTGCTCCATATTTATACTAAAACAAAGTGTAATGCAGGCTGGTTTGGCCTTTGTCAGGGGAACACCATTTACGTTCTGGAAAACAAAAATCAAAAATGGTTTGTAACCGACATTTTTGCCACAGAAAATATGTAAAACAAGAATTGATATTGACGAACATTTCCCTAATTGTTAAGGTAAACACATTAAAATAAATAATGGAGAAAAAAGTGTTTGAAAAAAAAGTTATCATTTGGGATTTAGACAACACATTATATATTGAAACCGATGAATTTAAAGATATGCTTGATGAAGCAACTGCAATTGCTTTAGTAAAAGATTTGGGCTTAAAAATGGATATTCCGACAGCCAAAGCCATGGTTAAAGAATCTTACAAAGAATATCGCAACGGCGGTGAAATTTTTATCAAAGAATATGGTATTGATCCCAAAGCTTTGTTTGAAGCATATCACGAAAGAAAACCCGTTGATGTTATTGAACCATATGACGGATTACTTAATCGATTAGAAAAACTTCCCTATGAACAATTCATCTTCACCACCAGCAGCCGCAATGCCGCTGAAAGAATATTAAAGCGCATCGGCCTATATGAATTTTTTAAAGGAAGATTTTACTCTGTTGAAGACTTTGGCGTATACAAAAAGAATGAAAGTTCAAAAGTATATTCAGATGTTTGCCAAAAAATCGGATATAACCCTCAAGACTGCATTTTTGTAGATGACAGCTACTCAAATTTAGAGTTTGCCAAAGAAATTGGTATGACAACTGTTCGAATTTATTACAACAACAATTCTGCCAAAGATAAAACATACATTGACTATGCATACAAAGGAATAAACTCTTTCCTAGATGCTATAGACAATGCCAAAAAATAGCTCTAGCGACACAATTTACTTTCAAAAGAATAATTACTTTTAGAATCCAGCTTGCTTTGTTCCAAAGCAAGCTCGTTTTTAAATACGGTCAAAATTTTATTAAATTTTTTATCAAATTCTTCCGTTAATCTATCTGTCGCAGCCTGAACTTCAAATCTGGATTTAACTTTTATCGGTTCCATTTCACGCATAATTTTTTTCGCGGCTCTCTGAAAATATGGTAAAAAATATTCCAAGGTCTTAATATTTATTCTTTGGTGAGTTTGTTCATGCAAAAGCACCAATTCATAACGGCAAGTTCCTTCCTTAAGGTCATTTGATACGAAAATAATCGGGTTAGAAAAACCAACAAATAAATCTAAATTTTGTGGAGCAACGCAATAGCCCTTACCACTGGGGAAAATTTTTGTTCCCAAACTATATTGGTGTTGTACGGTAACTAAAGCTAAACCGGCGGCAAAAAAAGTATGTTCTTTGTGCCCGTATTTTCTAGACAAAGCAGATATCTCATCCATATTTCTGGTAAAGTCATAAGATAGCTTTCCATATGAGGTCGAAAAATTAATACGAATATCATTGCCCAAAGATGTACAACTTCTGGCATCAATAGGATGAGAATAAAAAATATTAAAACTAAATATTAATAAAAATAAAAACTTTTTCATGATATACTATAATAAATAGAATTTATTATAGTTCTCTTAACGAGGTAAAAAAATGAATAAAAAATTTTTGACAAGCTTACTTTTTTTCTCGGCGATGACATCTGTTTGTTTTGCTCAATTGCCACAACCGTATGTAAGAAAAACGGTTAAGCCTAATTTTTTCATACCTGAAGGAGCCGTTGCCAATAGCAGGCCCGAAAGAGTTTTTATACCTCAATACCGACAAGGCAGTGATGAAACAACCAAACACATCTCCCGCCAAGAGAGTTCAGATAATTATAATGCACCTGTCCCGCAAAAAAGGAAATTGTCTCCTTATGCCTCTAAAAAACAAATTGAAGAAGCCAATGATGATACAACATCACAAGCTAGTGAAGATAGCTCAGATACATATGAAGAATTTCCTTCAGAACAAAATGATTCAACACCCGAATACCAAAAAATGTATCAAGATTATCTAAAAGACTTAAACAATATTGCCAATGGCAAAGAAAGCAAATTAAAAGGTAATATTGAAGATGATCTAAGCGTCATGGATAGTGAAGACAGAATAGAAATTGATAAACAATTCAATAAACAAAGAGATGTAAAATCCCAAATCAACAAAGCTCTAAGATAAAACTATTGAGCTTTGGGCAGTTTTTCAATTTTTGAAATAGAATTGGCAATGAGTTCATCTTGCGCTTTTGCATCCAAATTTTCTTGCAAAATTTGTTTCAAAGCTTTCATTGTTACATCTGTTGTAACATTAATAATTTCTTCTTGAGCTTTTGCTTTTGCCGCATTCAAGCGTTCATCAACTTCTTTTTCTCTAAGTTGCATCTCAAACTTTAATTTATCAAGACTGTTCTTCTTCAAAGCATTAATTTCTTTTTGAGATTTTTTCAAAATTTCATTAGCTTCCAAATCGGCGTTAACAAATTTGCGCTCATACTCAACTAACAAACGTTGAGCATCATCTTTCAAATTTGCGGCATCACTGATTTCTTTAATAATAGAATCAACGCGTTTTTGCAGCATATTTTTAACCATTTTTGCAACCGGATATGCCAACAGAGCAACCACTAACACAAAGGCCACTGAAACCCAAAATTCAGGACTTTGGATTAAAACTTCATGTACTTCATTTTCAGCGACAACCATCAAACGCTCCTATAATTGCAAATTTAGTTTTTCAAAATATCACTTACAGTTTTTTCAACCACATGGGCAGAAACAGACTTAGCTCCGACTTTGGGCAAAATTTCAGTAACCAAATCTTGAGAAAGTTTTTTAACATCATTCAAAACTTTTTTCTGAGAAGCCAACAACTGAGCCTCACCGTCAACCAATTTTGCATTTAGTTTTTCAGCAAGTTCATTTTGTTTTTTCTCCACATATTCTTTCATCTCTTTTTTAGAAACATCAATAGAAGCATTAGCCTCTTTTTTCGCTTGTTCCAATGCGGTTTGATATTTCTGCAAAGAAGCGGCAGCTTGCTCTTTTAAGTCATTTGCTTTCACCAAATAATCATCAATTTTTCTTTGGCGATGTGCCAAAATATTTGAGATTTTTGGAATAAATATTTTGCTCATAAAAAAGAGCATTACAAAAAAGCAAACACAGAGCCAGAAGAACTGGGAGAGAAACCATGTCGTATCTAACTGTGGCATAAAAAACTCCAATCATCAAGAGTTTGAACGGCAGCTAAACCGCCGTTCAAACCTAAATTTATTATTGACCAGTAAGCATAACCAAAGCAATAACCAATGCATACAAAGCAATAGCTTCAACAGCGGCGAAACCGGCCCAACCATAAATATCAACATCTTTTTTAACTTGTGGGTTGCGACCAACCGTAGAAATGATTGTTGTCCAAACTTGAGACACACCCCAAGCGGCAGCCATCATTGACAAAGCGCACATACCGGCGCCGATATAAGCCATAGGTTCCATTTTAATAATCTCCATAAAATAACATTAACCCAAAACACAACATAATTATAACTGAGCTGTTTTTGCTTTAGTGGCTATGGATAGCATCACTTAAATAAATACAGCTTAGAACGGTATATATAAATGCTTGTAACAAGGCGATAAAAATTTCAAACACCACGATACAACCATCAAAAACCAAAGGTATAACACCGCCTAATCCCATAACAAATACAAAACCGGCAATAATTTTAAGCATAATATGTCCAACGGTCATATTTGCAACCAAACGAACTGTAAGGCTAAACGGTTTTGAGAGATATGAAATTGTTTCAATCGGAATAATCAATGGTCCCAACATAGGCGGAATACCTTTGGGCATAAAAGTTCTAAAAAATCCCCATTTTTTATGATAAACGGCAATCATCACATTATATAGCAAAGCAATCAATGACAAACCGCCCACAGCTGCCAAATGCGATGTAAAGGTAAATGCATAGGGAAACAATCCCAACAAGTTACCAAAAGCCACAAACAAGAAAAGTGTAAAGATGAATGGAAAATAACGTAAAGCAGTAGGGCCTGCATTTTCCTTTAACAAATTACTGACAAATTCATACAATACTTCCGGAATTGACTGCGCAATAGATGGAACGATTGTTCTTTTTTTCAAACAAAAAGCAAAAAGAACTAAGCAACTTAAAACCGCCAAAACCATGAACAAAGAAGAATTTGTAAACGAAATATCATAACCTTCCACTTTAATTGGAATTATCGGTTTAATATTAAACTGTTCCATTGGGTTTGACATAAACTTTACTCCCCTTCTTTTTCCTGAGCTTTGGCAAATTTATACACATTTAATACACCGGCAGCTCCACCCAAAAGCAGAAAAACAATCAGCATCAAAGGTGTTGTTGATAACCAACTATCCAAGGCATAGCCCAAACCGGCACCCACTAAAACCCCTGATACGAGTTCCACACCAACCCGAAGTCCTACTTGTGAAAATCGAACAAAAGCATTATCAGAGACTTTTTTCTCCATATTTTTTAGCCTTTGAGCATTCAGCTTTTTAATTCTTTCATCAATTTTCTGTAAGTCTTCAGGCAATTTTTGCATTTTTATACCTCTATAATATAGGTCAGACTTGTTAACGAAAGACTAATTTTTTGTATTATTTAGATATTTTTGAATCAATTGCTCAAGGGTTTTAACATCAGGTGCTCCGTAAATAATTTCTCTGCCTTTAACGCTAGAAATTACAAAAGACGGTGTTCCTGAAATTCCCAAATTAGCAATAGCGAACTGACGTTTTTCCATAATTTGTTCAGCCACTTCCTTATCTTGCATACAAGCTTTTGCGTTTTCTTCATTCAAACCAAAAGCTTTTGCATATTTAATAAAGGTTTCATTTGGATTAGACTTTAAGCCCCACTCTCTTTGTTTTGCAAAAAGCATATCACTGAATTCAAAAAACTTATTTCCGCTGAAGCAGTGAGCCAGCAAAGAAGCTTGCATAGAATTTCTATCTAAAGGGAAATCGCTAAAGACAACGCGTAAAATACCCGTATCAATATATTTTTTCTTAATTTCAGGCAAAGTCTTCAACTGAAATTCTGCACAATGGTAGCAGCCATAAGAAGAAAATTCATAAAGTGTGACCTTGGCTTTATTGCTACCAAGTTGCGGACCCCACGGAATAAGAAGATTCGGCGCAATTTTTCCGTTTTGCTCATTTTTTTGAGCAGCATTAGCCGGAGCAACCAATTCGATTCGTCCATCAGGATAAAAAACAAATCCTTTAAAAGACAAATACATTCCGAGTGTTAAAACAAAAACAACTACAGACGCAACTAAAGCGCTTATTTTTTTTATTATATTTTCAAAATTCATTTTATATTACTTTTCCTTAATATGAGATTCGTTAAAGATACTATGTCCTAATTTTATTAAAATTTCTTTTAATTTTTGATTTTTTATATCGTCTGCGAGCATTTCAATATAATTTTGCTCTTCATTTGTCACATAATTTAGATTTTTTTTCACATCTTGAATTTTGCTATCTTCAATCGGCATCGCACTATTTTGAATAATCTTAATTCCGCAAACTGCTTTATATCCAAAATAGGCATTAATTTTTTCCAGAATAAATTTTTCCCGATGAGCAATTTCCAAAGCAAAAGCACCGCTTGGCACTTGCAAATGCAAGACGGCATTTGTTTTTTCATTTTTTTGAAAACTAATTTTTAAAGGCAAACTATATTGCGCCAATTCAGCTCCGACAATCTTATCCCAATTGGTCAAAATATCTATTTCCATAAACCCTTTTTTTCCAAAAAGCTGTTTAACCAAAGGAGACATGGTTTTAGACAAAGCCGTTAAATCGAACGTGCTTCGCTCATTATCGGGCGCAGGCCTTTTTATGTCAAAATCATATTCATTCATAAGCTTGAACTTAACAAGAAACTATCAACAAAGCAACAGCTGTTTATTGCTTTGTTATAATAAGATGTCTATAATGCGTGAAGATTAAGATGAGGTTAAAATGGATTGGATTCAATTTTTGCAAGCACTAATGGCTTTGGTCTTTGTATTAGGTCTTTTGTTTTTAACAACATGGGGCATTAAATACATTGAGCAAAAAAGTCGCTTCTTGAAAAAAATAAATAAAAAAGACCGCTTAAATATTGTTGAAATAAAAAGAATTGATACAAAAAATATGTTGGTCTTAATCCAAAGAGATGACACGCAACACCTGATATTGGTCGGACAAAATTCACAAGTTATTGAAACCAATATTCCGTTAAAAGAAGAAGGTAAGATTAATGAGAAATAAAAAAAATCTGCTGATTTCAGTTTTCTTAGGTCTTTTGTGTATTCTGTATACAGATTCTGCTCTGGCACAAAGTATCAGCCTAAACATCGGCGATAATCCAACCGGTTCGGCCACCTCCAGAATTTTTAACGTCATTATGATGATTACGGTACTTTCCGTTGCACCGTCTATCTTAATTATGATGACCTCATTTACCCGATTGATTGTGGTCTTTTCCATCACCAGAAGTGCCTTGGCAACCAACTCCACCCCTCCAAACATGGTTTTGGTTTCTTTAGCATTATTTTTAAGCTTATTTATTATGGCGCCCACCATGGAAAAAGCTTGGGATCAAGGATTGGAACCTATGTTTGAAGAAAAATTAGACACGATGGAAGGCTTAGAAAAAGCATCTGTTCCATTCAAAGAATTTATGATAAAAAACACCCGAGAAAAAGACTTGCTATTGTTTAGTGACTTAAGTCAGGAAAAACCTAAAAACATCAAAGAAACATCTTTGAAAACCGTTATTCCGGCATTTATGATAAGCGAATTAAGACGCGCCTTTGAGATTGGCTTTTTAATTTACATCCCGTTCTTAATTATTGATATGGTGATAGCTTCCGTGCTCATGTCTATGGGTATGATGATGTTGCCGCCAACCGTTCTGGCCTTGCCGTTTAAGATTATCTTTTTTGTTTTAATAGACGGGTGGTATATGCTAGCCGGTTCACTGATAAACTCATTTCATTAACAAAAAAAGCCATGTAAAAAACATGGCTTTTTTTATAAAAACTTTTGCTCTAGTCGCCCATTATACGTCTTTTCATATGGGCGGGGTATGTTCCTAGAATATGCACATAATCTGCAAAGAACTTAAGTTCGATAAGTGCATTTTGGAAAGATTTTTGCGCCGGATGAGCTTCAACCTCCAAATAAAATTGAGCAGAAACAAACTTGCCATCCAACAAATAACTTTCCAATTTAGTGATATTAATCCCGTTGGTTGCAAAACCGCCTAAGGCTTTATACAAAGATGCCGGAATATTCTTAGCCTTGAAAATAAAAGAGGTAATATAATCTTCGCCATCATATTCGGGAATCATTTCTTCACGAGACATAATCAAAAAACGAGTGGTATTATTGGAAGCATTTTCAATATTAGGGGCCAAAACATCCAAGCCATAAATTTCTCCGGCCAATTTGGAAGCAATTGCCGCAAAAGACTTATCTTGAGCCTTTGCCACATCGTCACAAGACTTTGCCGTATCAATACGCGCAATCGGCGTCATATGATGATTTTTCAAAAATTCAGAACATTGAGCCAAAGCTTGCGGGTGAGATGAAACCGTTTTAATGTCTTCTAACTTTGCTCCTTTAACACCCAACAGCTGATGTTCTACACGCAAAAAGAACTCTCCGACAATATGCAAGCCCGTTTTAGGAAGGAGCATATGCACGTCAGAAACACGTCCGGCATTAGAATTCTCAACAGGGATCATCGCAAAATCAGCCTCTCCGTTTTGTACCATATTCATGGCAATTTCAAAAGTTTCACACGCAATATACTCTTGATTTGGATAAACTTGCATGGCCGCAATGTTAGAATACGCACCGGCCACTCCCTGATAAGTAATTTTCAACATCTCTTTTCCTCAATAAAAAAACATAAAAAAAGGTATTGGAAAGTTTTATTTTCCAATACCTTTGAATTAAAAAAAATTATTTAATATATTTCAAAGCTTCAGTTAACTCTTCCGGAGTATTAATATCCGCAGGAGCTCTTTCATCCAAAACCATTTTGCTAATAATTTTAGCTCTGATAGTCATACCATTTTCCAAAGCTCTGAGTTGTTCCAAAGATTCACGGTTTTCCAAAACACCAACCGGATACTCTACAAATTTTTTCAAAGAAGCAGCTTTGTAAACATAAATGCCAATGTGATGATACAAATCTTGATTTTTGCATTTTTCAGGATTGCGAGTATAAGGAGCAACGGCACGTGTAAAGTACAAACAACGGCCTTCTGTTTCACCTTCACGCAAACCCATCACGATTTTAACATTAGTTGGATTTTCGGCATCTTCTTTAGTTTTAAATACCATACCGCAAGTTGCAATATCACAATCTGTGCGTTCTATCATTTCAATCAATTCATTATTAACTTTCGGATCAACATTCAAACCATCGCCTTGGAAGTTAACAACGATATCATATTTATCTCCATTTGGGTCAAGTTCTTTTAATGCGGCGGCAATACGGTCTGTTCCGGACGGAAGAGACGGATCTGTCAAAATTGCTTTTGCACCAAACTTAGCGCATTCATCAACAATTGACTGATCTCCTGCAGCAACAACCACATCACCGGGAACAAACTTGCGTACATTTTCATAAACACGCTGAATAAGTGTTTTACCGTTAATATCGATTAAAGGTTTATTTGGCAAGCGAGTTGATGCCATACGTGTCGGAATCATGGTAACAATTTTAGACATAAAACACATCCTTACAAAAATTAAACTTGAAGATACAATCGGTATATAATATAAAGACAAAAAAATAAAGGATTAAAAACAATGAAAGTGGATATTTTTGATTTTGACCTCGACAAAAATTTAATTGCCAATCAGCCGGCTGAGCCCAGAGATGAGTGCCGTTTGCTGGATTTATCAGAAGAAGATAAAATTGTAGACAGAATTTTTACCGAACTTCCCGACTTATTAAATGAAGGGGATTGTTTGGTCTTTAACGACACCAAAGTTATTCCGGCAAAGCTTTACGGAAAACATGGTTTGGCAGAAGTTCAAGTAACCTTATATCGTCCGGTAGACGGTATAAACTGGTGGGCATTTATAAAAAACGCCAAACGCTTAAAAGAAAATGACGTTATCACATTTTACACTTCAGGCATTGCTCCCGAAAAATCTGATTTTACGGCCATTGTCATTGAAAAGAACGGAGAAGAAGGTGTCTTGCTCCAGTTTAATTGTGACCCATCTCAATTAGGACATTTATTAGAAAAATATGGTTCAATGCCTCTTCCGCCATACATCAAAAGAGAAAAACCCGTTGTCAGCGGTGAAGATGGAATTTGGGATAAATATAATGATAAAGAAAATTATCAAACCATTTATGCCAAACATGAAGGTGCCGTTGCAGCCCCGACTGCCGGATTACATTTCACCCAGCGCATTTTTGATGCTTTAGATAAAAAAGGAGTTAAACGTGTATTTGTAACCTTACACGTTGGCGCAGGAACATTCTTGCCCGTAAAAGCAGATGATACCAAAGACCATAAAATGCACTCTGAATATGGTGTCATAACTCAAGATGTTTGTGACATTATCAATGAAACCAAAAAATCTGGTAAAAGAGTTATTGCGGTAGGAACAACATCTTTGCGCTTGTTAGAAAGTGCAACCGATTCTCAAGGTGTTATTCATCCCTTTGCTGATGACACAAGCATATTCATTACACCGGGATATAAGTTCAAAATGTTAGATATGCTCATCACAAACTTTCATTTGCCCAAATCTACCTTATTTATGCTTGTTTGCGCCATTGCCGGCATAGATAGAATGAAAGAAGCGTATCAACACGCTATGGATGAAAAATATCACTTTTTTTCTTACGGAGACAGTTCAATAATTAAATGCATAAATAAAATTTAAACACTCTCGACTTAAAATAATAAAAAACATTAAGGAGAGCATCGTGAAAAAATTAAGTATCTATTGGGAAAAAATTTTTCCGCTCATAAAAAATATATTTATACCGGCAATTTTGTTCACCATAGCCCTGCTTAGTTTTTACGGCTCTCCTGATTTTTCTGCCGCAAGCCTAAAAACTTTGCACTATTCCTTTTATTTATTAAGTTTTGCAAGCTTCATGGTCTTACTTTATTTCAACCAAAGGAAACCTGCTTTTTATATTTTGCTCATGTCTTTGAGCTATATCTTGATTAACATTTTCAAAAACACATTTGGCATAGAATATACCACCACATCTTATTACATAAATTTGTGTTTTTTCTTACCGCTCAATTTGTTTTTATTCAACTTCATTCCCAACAACAAATTACTTTGCCGCACCAATGTATATTTACTCTTAGCGATTTTTGTTCAGTTTTCCATTTGTGAATTTTTGGGAAAAGAAAATTTCAAACTCAACATAACTTTGCTTGATGGTCATATCGGAGATTTAAGCATATTAGGTTTCTTGTGCTTTGCCTCAAGCTTAGTCTTATTTTTAATAAAGTCTTCAAAAGACGGAAGCATCATGCACTATGCCTTGCTTTTTACGGTTTTGAACATAATGTTTGGCATGATATATTCATCTAATGCAACCAGTTTGACCTTGTTTTTCTCAGCATCAGCGCTCACACTTTTAATTGCGATAATTCAACACATTCATTATCACACCTACAAAGATGCTTTAACCGGACTTCCCAGCCGCAATTCATACATTATTGACTCTAACTCTTTTCCGCTTAAATACAGTCTGGGTCTTGTTAAGTTAGACAACTATTCACAAATGCAAAATATGTTCGGCAAAAAAAACAAAGAAACACTGGTTCGTATGATAACCAATAAAATAATGGAAGAAAACGGAGAAGAAAATCTATACCGTTATTCAGATGATGAATTTATTGTTCTGTTCAAAAATGAAAATAAAAATGAGAGCTTTGAACATTTAGAGCAAATCAGAAGAGCCATCGCCTCCGCTGAGTTTATCTTAAATGACCGCAAAAAAAGCATCAAACTAACTGTTTCTACTTGCGTTTCAGAAAAGAAAAGAAGTGATGCCAATGCCATAGAAGTACTCTATCGCATTCGTAAAAACTTACAAAAAGCCAACGAGTTTAGCCACAATATTTCATCTAAAGTTTAAGCTTTTTTAGAAGTAAAAATCTTAAACAAAACGCAGCTTCCCAAAATAATCAACGGAACGGAAAGCATCTGTCCCATTGTAAAATATGAGAAGAAATATCCGAGCTGAACATCAGGTTCTCTGAACTGCTCCATAGATATTCTGAAAACACCATACAAAATAACAAACAAAGAAGAAACTATACCACTGTGTTCTCTGATATATTTTTTGCGCCACAACAAGTTAAGAACAACAAACATAACTATACCTTCAAAAAAGGCCTCATAAAGCTGAGAAGGATGTCTGGGCAAATAACCTCCGTTTGGAAATTTCACAGCCCAAGGAACATCTGTTACTCTTCCCCAAAGTTCATCATTAACAAAATTAGCCAATCTGCCTAAAAACAAACCAATCGGCGCATACAAAACTATCAAATCGGTTAGGCTCAAAAATTTATAGTTAATTTTTTTAGCAAAATACCATGCGGCCATAATCACACCCAACACACCGCCGTGAAAAGACATTCCGCCTTTCCAAACCGCAAAAATCAATAACGGATTTTTCAAAAAAGCATCGCCGCCATAGAATAAAACATAGCCGAACCTTCCGCCCAAAACAATTCCAAGCGTTAAATAAAATACCAAATCTTCAATTTGTTCTTTTGTTAAACCAAGATTATATTTTTTTACGTTTTTTTGAATTAACAACCAACCAAAGATGATTCCAAACAAATAAGCCATTGAATACCAACGGATAGAAAGCGGACCAATAGAAAATAAAATAGGTGAAATCTGAGGAAAGTCCAAACCGTTCATAACATAAAATCCTTTTCATTTTTTCAAATTGCTAAAATTATATTAACAAAAAAAAATATATCCACATCTAAAATATAGCTAACAATTATTAAAATTGATATCCATTTGTTTTTACTTACATAATTTTTATTTTTTTTTGCACAAAAATAATTTAGGTGGAAAACTGCGACTCGGAACTTGTAAACCACGACTCGGCAATGCTATCAGTGTCATATGACGTTAATTTTGTTTGGAGAAAAAAATGAATTTGGCACAACAATACGCCCCAGATTATAACCCGATTGATTTGGTAGAAGATATTTTTTCTTCAAAATCTTTTGAATTTGAACGTCGCGCCAACAATGAAGTTGTCATTGAAGTTCAGGGAAAATGGAACAATATGCTATTGTTTTTCTCCTGGGAGGAAAATATGCGTTGTTTACATCTATCCTGCTTAATGGACATCAAAAGCACCATTGAAGACAGAAGCAAAATTTTTGAACTTATGGCTCTTGCCAATGAAGATTTATGGTTAGGACATTTCTCCTATTGGACAGAGCAAAATATGCCCGTATTCAAACATGCCATATTATTAACCGATGAAAATGAAACTATTTTAAATCAAAAAATTTCTCAAGTAATTGATATTGCTATTAAAGAATGTGAAAGATTATACCCCGTATTCAAGGTTGTTTTAACCAAAGGAATGGATCCCAAACAGGCCTTATACCCCATGATGATGGAAACTTTAGGCCAAGCTTAAAAAAAATAAAAAAAGGAAAGGAACCTTGTTAAGATGCCTTCCCTTTTCAAACTTACTTCCCGCGAACACCTTTTCGATATTTATGTGCCTTTTTATCATAACTGGCACGATAACAACGCTCTCTCATCTCGACATATCTGCGTTTTTTGGCTATTGTCGGTGGCAAAAAAACAAATCGTTGAATTCCTAAATTAAGACTTTCGAAGATAAACAATAGACGAAGTCTAAGCATATTCAAAGCATTCATGGTAAAAAAATTTAATAATTAAACAAAATAAAATAAAACTCCTATTTATTAAGGCAGAAAAAAATATAATGTCAATAAGGCACAAAAAAAGCCTCCGATTTCGGAAGCTTTTTTTTCTAACTACTTTTGTGCCGTTAACTCATAGATGTAATCAGCCAGTTCTACGGGCGTTACATCAGCAATTTCATAATCATCGGGAAAAAGGATATTAAACTCTTTTTCACAAAGCATCAGCATATCCACACGGTCCAGACTATCATACGCGTTGTCATAGAACGTTTCATTTTCGGATAATGCCATTGTATACATCGTCTTAGACAAGGTTTGAATTTTTTCTAAAATTTCACTCTTTTCCATAATAAAATTTTTTAAGTTAATAATAGGTCAGTAATTTTAAATTACTCAAAGAATAAAACTTCAGAGACATATGTCAAGAAAAAATCACTTCGAAATTTTTTTAACCCAATTTTTTACATTTTTATTATGTTCGGAAAGGCTTTTAGAAAAGTTATGACCGCCATCTCCCGTTGCCACAAAATAAAGATAATCAGTTTCAGCCGGATGAGCAGCCGCCATAATTGAATCTTTTCCGGGGTTGCAAATCGGTGCCGGAGGCAAGCCATAATATTTATAAGTATTATAAGGGCTATCCACTTGCAAATCTTTTTTCTTCAAAGATCTACCTAAATCAGACTTTCCTTGAGTAAGAGCAAAAATAACGGTCGGATCTGTTTGGAGTTTCATTCCTTTTTTTAAGCGATTAACAAAGACAGAAGCAACCATGGCTCTTTCTTGCGGTACGCCTGTTTCTTTCTCAATAATGGAAGCCAAAACAAGTAACTCTTGTTTATTTTTTATCGGCAAAGACAAATCTCGCATATTCCAAGCTTCATCAAGCACTTTTTGCATATCATTTTTTGCTTCCATAACAATTTTTCTGCGTTCTGTTCCAAACGGAAACGTGTATGTTTCTGGCAGAAGAGTTCCCTGCTCTCCATCAATAATCAGTTCACCGCTTAAATATGGATTTTCATTTAAGATTTGCGCAATTTCATTATTAGTCAAACCTTCCGGCAACGTGATTTTTCGATAAAACACATCACCTTTAGCAATTTTTTGCATCACATTCCATAAAGAAATCTGAGGCTCAAACTCATATTCTCCGGCACGCAATTTTTGAGCCGTTCCGGAAAGTCTGGAAATCAATTTAAACAAAAGAGCATGATTAATCACGCCTTCTCGTTGCAAACCATCTGCCAACATAGAAAGCGATGTTCCTCTCTCAACCCTGATATAAGCAGTTTGTGTTAAAGGTCCGGCATTAACACACCACACATAAATCTGCAACAAAAATAAACCGCCTAGGATAACAAGGATTCCCAAAATTTTTTTCATAAAATATCTCCACCAATACCGAAGATAAACCTACCCTTAAGAAAAAAGAGAGTCAATAACAGAAAAATATATCCAAAGATTGAGAATATTTTCTTTTCCAAATAAGAATTGTTTTTCTTATAAAATTATGCTATTATCAACAACATAACAACAACAATAACAGGACGTTTGACCATGGCTGATAAAATATTTTACAAAAACCAAGAAAGAGAAATTGTAGACACGGTTACTTCAGAAAATTTTTCAGATTTCAAAAATTTTATCAAAGAAACCTCAGAGCAAAACAAATTAAATTCACAACCACAATATAACGTATTTCCAATGGAAATTGCCGATGATGTCAATTTAGAAAGTTTTTTTGATAAAAACATGACTCCGGAAAATCAAAAATGCATGGAATATTTTCTTACACATAGCTTATCAATGCATTGCTCAGAAACCAATCGTAGCCAACTCCTAAATATGTCTGAAAAAAATCCTCAATTTGTATATGGTGTTTTTCTATATGCCGGAAACCAACACGTCAGCTCTTATGAATTTCTAATGAAGGGATTAGAAGAAAGATCTATGTTGGATAACCTCAAACTTTTTGATTATGCCGCCACCAGCGATAGAAACTATTTTTGGAATTTACTTGGAACCAAAGAACCGGTCAAGCATTTAACCAGAACACAATTAGATATTTTATCCCGTTGGGAAAATGCCAATCATTCATCTATGATAATTAGCTACAATCAAAATCTTATAGAAAGCGGTATTTTGCTCAATTGTGATAATTTACCAGCTGAATGGCGAAAAAAAGTTAACAAAGAAGCCATTACGCATCATAAACAAGAAACCTCATGGACCAATTTGGATAGCAAGTTTATGGATAAAGACTTCTTAAAAGACATATTCAAAGATGATCGTATCTATCGTCGCCACCCAATCGGACCATCTAAAGATGCTAAAACACAAAAAGAAAAAAATGTTGGAATTCTTCCGCAATATTACAAAAATCTTCGTAAGGCTCTTATGGAAGCATCTAAAAACATGCCTAGCCACGATGCATACAACTATGGCAAAGAACTCACATTAAATCAACGCTATCAAAATTTACTCAAAGAAATTATGGGGCCGTACTATGAGGTAGAAAAAAATCCACGCTCCCTTTTGTATGAAGTTTATCTAGAAACTGCACAAAAAGATATTATGGATGGACGAGCTCAAGATTTAAGTTCAAACGCCATAATAAATGTTTTGAAAGAAGATAAAGGTAACCATTACCTTAGAAAAATTCCAAGCAAAGTTTTAACAAGTAAAAATATCAAACTTGATTATACAAAAGGAAGTTTTGAAGAGCTTCAAAATCTGGAAGACTTGAAAGAATATCAATTATCAAATTTGGCAAATAAAAGCGCAAAAATCATGAATCGCCAAGAAAAAGATAAAATTGTTCAAACCTTATCCGATAAAGTCGAACAAAAAGAACAAAACCTTCAATATTTAAATGAAGAACTAAAACAAAAACAAAAAGAAGAAGAAAAACTCAAAGAGTTCGGACAAGATGTTTTTGCCATAGGCAAGTGCCGTGAAATTATCAAAAAAACGCAAAATCTTTATTCCGATATCAAAAGAAACTTCAAAGATGGAGAAGCAAACAAACAAGAGGCAGAAGTTTTGAGTAAAGACAAAATTGAAAATCTGATCGCTCAAGCTTTGCAAGGAAAAGATGTTTCAATAGATGTCCCGACACAAAAATCGTTGCCGCTTTTGTTTGGTCGTAAAGAAGAGCAAGAAAGAAGAGAAAACTTATCTGCAAGCATTTCTAAAATGAATGAGTTTTTATCTCATCTTTCAACAGAAAAAAATAAATATCTTCAAGATTATGTTGGTGAAATTTTAAATCCCCAAACTTTAGAAGATGCTCATGCTAAAGAAAAAGAAAAGAATAAGATTTATCAAGTATGTCTAAATAATTTTTACAATTACTGGAACACCAGAGGCGTAGAACAACAGGCTCAAGAAACGACCAATAGTTTACGCATGGTGCAAGAAGCCAAAGATAAAATCATAAAACGTAAAAATGCTATCAAAAAATTGGCAAAAGATAATGTTTCTATAGATGAAGGAGAAAAATTACAAGATGTCAGCAAATTAACGGGAGAAGAAAAACACAAAGCTCGTGCCGCCAATAAAAAACGCGGTAAAGATAAGCTGGCAGAAAAAGCAAGAATTGCCAAAGAGCAAGACTTAAAAGTGTTACGAGCCAGAAAGCTTGATGAAATCGAACGTTAATTATCAATAATAAAAAAAGGCTTTCTATATTTGAAAGCCTTTTTTATTTCTTCTTTTCTAACAAAAAAAAGCACTGCTTGAAAAGGCAGTGCTTTTTATAAAATCTATAAACTATTCTTCGTATTTTTTCAAAACCAAAGAAGAGTTTGTTCCACCAAAACCGAAAGAGTTAGACATAACGGCTTTAATATTGCGTTTTTTAGCTTTTAACGGAACCAAATCAAAATCAGCAATTTCTTCTTCAACATTGTGCAAATTCAATGTCGGAGGGCAAGTTTGGGTCTGTAAAGCCATAATAGAATAAACAGCTTCAACTGCACCGGCAGCACCAAGCAAGTGACCAACGGCAGATTTTGTTGAAGACATAGAAAGGTTTTTGATTTCATCACCAAACAAGCGTTTAACAGCCAAAGCTTCACCAACGTCACCGGCCGGAGTAGAAGTACCGTGAGCATTGATGTAATTGATGTCAGAAAGTTCAACACCATGTTCTTTAGCATGGTCAGCGGCCATTTTCATAGCACGGTATGCACCGTCACCAGAAGGAGCAGTAATATGGTAAGCGTCACCACTCATACCATAACCAACAACTTCAGCATAAATTTTTGCACCACGAGCTTTAGCGTGTTCCAATTCTTCCAAAACAAGAGCACCGGAACCTTCACCCATAACGAAACCAGAACGTTCTTTATCCCAAGGACGAGAAGCCTCAGTCGGACGATCGTTAAAGTCAGAAGTTACGGCCTTCATACGAGCAAAACCGGCCAATGCAATAGCATTTACAGCAGATTCGGCACCACCGGCAACCATAACATCAGCATCACCTCTGGCAATAATATTAGCAGCATCGCCAATAGCGTGAGTACCTGTTGAGCAAGCGGTAACACAAGCATGATTCGGTCCTTTGAAACCATATTTAATGGAAAGATTACCGGAAACCATATTAATCAAGCAAGAAGGAATAAAGAAAGGAGAGATTCTCTTCATGCCGTTTTCATTAAAAGCAACAGAGTTATCATAAATAACTTGCAAACCACCGATACCGGAACCCATCATCACGCCTGAACGATATTGGTCTTCATCTGTTTCAGGTTTCCAACCGGAATCTTCAATAGCATCGCCACCGGCAGCCAAACCATAAAGAATAAATTTATCAACTTTCTTTTGGTCTTTTGGAGCCATTACCGTATCAGGATCAAACTGATGTTCTTCCTTACCAAAAGGTACTTGGCCGGCGATATGAACAGGGATATCTTTCAAATCAACGCCTTCGATTTCACGAATTCCGGACTTTCCTTCAAGCAAACAATTCCAGTTATAGTCCACGCCGCGTCCGAAAGGGGACACAATACCGAGACCGGTAACAACAACTCTTCTCATATAGAAACCTCTTCAAAAAAAATTACAAAATACGGAACTTAAACCGCGTTGTATTGTTTTTTATATGAAAAAACTCGCTTAGTCAAGCGAGTTTCATCATTTTCAAATGCAAAATAAAGCTTAAGCATTCTTAGAAAGATAGTCAATAGCATCTTTAACAGTAAGAATTTTTTCAGCAGCTTCATCAGGAATTTCGCAACCGAATTCTTCTTCAAAAGCCATAACCAATTCTACTGTATCCAAGCTATCAGCGCCCAAATCATCAATGAAGCTAGCTGTATCAGTAACTTTAGCTTCTTCAACACCTAAATGTTCAGCAACGATTTTCTTAACGCGATTTGCTACATCAGTCATTATGATAAAACCTCAATAAAATTAAAACAAATTATCAGACTAAACAGCCTGTGATTTGGTAGATAGCATAAAATTATACTATTTGACAAGCATTATTTTTCACTTACATACAAATATTGAGCGTAAATTTTATAAAAAATCTTTATTTTACAACAATTTTAGCGCATCAAAAAAAGTGGATAAATTTAAATTAAAAGTCAAAAAATTAACCTTCTGAAAAGATATTTTGAATATTATGAATATGCAAAGCGAAAAAAATGATACTTTTAGTAAGTGCGAAGGAAATAATTCAATGAAAAAACTAGCTTATATAATTCTTGTTATTGCGATTTTGCTCATCATCGGTCATTTTGTAAAGAATGGAGCCTTGGTTGCACAAGAAATGCCGCAACAAGAAGTTAAAGTTTCAGAACAAATCAGTGTTTCCAATGAAGTCAAAAATCCAAGTGAAGGTGTTGACGTTGTAGAAGTTCAAGAAACAGTTAAAACTCCTGACAATCAAGCTGCTGATTCTGCATCAGAAATTGAAAACATCCCAAATCAGGAAGAAACTGTTGAAGATATCATCATCTCAGATGAAGAACCTGAAGAACACGACGCCATTGACGTTGAAGAAACTTCTGCAGAAACATTTGACGAAGAAGAAACCGTGTTACCTGAGTAACATATTGAAAAAAAAAGTTACAAAAAGGCGGCCTTCGAGCTGCCTTTTTTTATTGTTTTTCTAAAAAAAATACCTATATATAAGAAAGAAAAAAGATAAATTCGTTATTGGGTTATAACCAGACCCCTAAGGAGGAAATATGAAAGTAGGAATTATCGGAGCAGGATCTGTCGGCAGTGCAACTGCATTTGCTTTAGTTATGAAAGGTGTTGCCCGCAAAGTTGTTTTAGTTGATGCCAACGAGAAAAAAGCTCAAGCCGAAGCTATGGATATTGCTCACGCAGCTCCTTTTGCTTATGCCAACAAAATCAAAGCCGGTACATATGAAGATTTACAAGGTGCCGAAATTGTAATCGTTACCGCCGGTGCTAATCAGAAACCGGGTGAAACCCGCATTGATTTGCTGGGACGCAATGTCAAAATTTTTGAAAGTATCATCCCGCAAATTGCCAAATATGCACCGGATACAACCTTAATCATCACCGCCAATCCGGCAGACATCATGACTGAAGTTGCCATCAAACTTTCCGGATTCCCCAAAGAACGCGTTATCGGTTCTGGCACGGTTTTAGATACTTCTCGTTTTAGAACTCTGCTTGGTTATCACTTGGGCGTTTCCCCGCAATCTATTCACGCCTATGTTTTGGGTGAACACGGCGATAGCGAAGTTTTGGTCTGGTCTGCAGGAGATGCCGGTTCCGTTCACATTGAAGACTTGGCGCGCATGATCGGCAAACCGTTAACCCCTGCCGTTATGGCTGAAATTGATGATGGTGTTCGTAACTCTGCCTATAAAATTATTGATGGCAAAGGCGCAACCTTCTATGGCATTGCCGGAGCATTGAGCCGTATCTGCCAAGCCATTACCAACAATGAATATGCCATTTTGACCGTATCTTCGCATCATGATGATGTTGAAGGCGTC
>CALXWC010000019.1 GCA_944392265.1 uncultured Alphaproteobacteria bacterium
TCTGCTTTGGTCAGAAAATTGATTATCGAAAGAGTATCTGCTTTGGGTATTGAATTGGATGAAGAAAAGAACCAAATTCGCGGTGAAATCGTTGAAATCAGCAAACCTGGGTCTAAAGTCAGAGCTTTTGTTATTCCAACCAACGAAGAATTGGCAATTGCTAAAGACACGGTTGAATTGACCAAATAAGTTTTGAAAAAAACAACAAAAAAAGCGGGGATGAATTTCATCCTCGCTTTTTTTTAATTGAACTCTAACCGAGTTTTGCCAATAGATACTGAACTTTACGTTCGTAAAGTTCTTTTTTTTCTTTCTCTCTCTGTACTATTCCCTCGAGATAACGCTTTTGTTCCATGGCCTGATTATAAACATCTTCGAGAGCATCATAGTTCTTCTCAAAGAAATCTTTTGTTGTCAAAAACGCCGTCAGCTGATTAAGCGAACAATGCTGAACATAGTGTTTCAAACCTGTTTTTAACAACGTAAATTCAGCATCTGACAACTCTCGCTGAGCAAGATACTTCCAGATAACAAGCAAATCTTCATCTGAAGCGTCGCTCCAATCTTCGGAAGACAAGTTTTTCAACAACGGTTTATAACCGGCGCCAAATAAAAGCGGCTCTGCATTACGCATATACAATAGCGAGAAATAAAGGTTCGCCTTTTTGGGAAAATTACCATCCGTTTCGGCAATTGATTTATAAACACAAACCATTGCTTTTTTCCAAAAATACGAAGAATTAATCAAATCTTCGAAGTTAAAACCTAAACTTCTGCTATCAAGTACAGATGCCTTCTCAAAGCTAAGCATACGCTTTAACACATCTGATGCGTTTTGAGGAAAAGCTCTCAAGGCAAATGCGATAATTTCAACAAATGTTCGGCTGACATTCTCTCTTTTATATGCATAAATTGCATTCAAAGACCTGAGAACTTGCAATGAAGATGCCGGAGTTTGCTGCTTATGCATGAGTTTAAGAACCATATTTTCTTTCCAGTCCAAGCTAAAGCCATCGCATTTTTCAGACAAAGTATCCATTATATCTGAAACCTTACTTGCTTCACGCCCCTCGAACCAAGAATCCCAGTTTTTGTAACAACGATTAAAATCGTCTAACAAATAACCCTCGCACAAGCGTCTGAAGTTTGGATAAATCCTGCAAAATTTAGACATATCCGAAACCACTTTAGACATCGGAACATCAAATTTTTGAAAAACCTGACAGCAAATGTCAAAAACCTCTTGAGCATAAAACGGATAATTTTTGCTTTGAGAAATGATAGCTGAGCACACTTCCCAATCAAATGAATTAAGCGTTTCCATGCGTTTTTTAATGTTTTTCAAAACTTTGAAGGACAATCCAAATTTTTCAAACACAAATACCCATTCTTCAACACTCAGAGTCCATAATTCATCTTGAAACTCTTCGAAAGCCCCATCATGATAAGCTTTAGCGCACTTTCCATATGGATTAGCCTGAATATGCATCAACAATGCATAATACAAACTTCCCCCAAACAAAGGCGTCTGTCCAACTTTAATGTTCAACAAAAGCTTAACTTTAGACGGATCCAAAGACTTCTCGCTAGAAACAAGATAAGGAACTTGGCTCCGTGCTTCATCAATAGCTTTGTTGTATACATCATCAGCCAAATAAGCTTTCAATGCATAAATCTCTTCCAAGGATTTTGGACCATAGGAAGATGAGGTCAACCATTTCTTGAAGATGAATGAAAAATAAGGTTTGTAAACCCGAGCATCAGGAAAACTAATTCCTTGCAGCAAAATTTTTGGTGAAATTGTTTTCATAAAAAATAATTTAAAATTAATAAATATTTTATCTCTTTGAAATTATCATAAAAAATATAAAAAAACAAGAATAAAAAAAGCTTGATTTTTATGTCTTTTAATTATACATACAAACCAAAATGTATAATTAATATAAAGAGGAAATTATGGCCAGAAGAACAAAAGAAGAAGCAGAACAAACCAGACAAGCAATATTACTAGCCTCTCTGGATTTATTTTGTGAAAAAGGATATTCAAAAACCACGTTTGATGAAATTGCCAAGCGCATTAACCTAACCAAAGGAGCCGTATATTGGCATTTTCGCAACAAACCTGACTTATTGATTGCCATAATCAGAGAGGCCATTACACAAAGCCAAGGCTATATGAAACAAAAAGTTCCTAATGTTTCCAACATAGAGGATTTAAAAAAATATTTTACAACTTTGGCTGAACTAATATCTCAACATTCAGAGTTTAGAAAGTTTATGTTTTTTGCGCTTTACCAAATGGAATGGTCTGAAACCATTTATAAAAAAGCAACCAAAAGTTTGGAAGATATCATAGATATGCCGTTCAAACTTTTAAAAGAAACATTGACAAATTTACAAAAAAGTGGAGAAATATCCCCATCTGTAGAAACAAACAAAATATCAGAAATGTTTATATGCTTTTGGAAAGGTGCACTTGGTCAAGACATAACCAAATCTGCCACCTATAATCTTGTGGATTTTGCTGCTTACGGATTTGATAATATCATCATCCGTAATTTAAATTTGGAGGAAAAATAAAAATGCGCGTAACCAAAATAAATAAAAGAACCATTATCAGAAAAGTTTGCATCATGCTTTTATGCGTTGGTGCCGGTTGGTATTTAAAAGCAAGATTAACCCCTCAAGGTTTCAGCATGGGTGCAATGGGCGGTGGAACCCCTTATGTTTTAACTCAACAAGTCAAAGTTGCCGAAATTTCTCCAAAGAAAAGTTATATCGGACGTGTTGAAGCTATAAAAAGTGTAGACTTAAAACCGCAAATCACCGGTTATGTTGAAAAGGTTCTTTTTAAAGAAGGTGGTTTGGTTAACGAAGGCGATATTTTGTTTATCATTGAACAAAAACGCTATTTGGCCAATGTCGAATTGCGTCAGGCCGAATTAGACAGCGCAAAAGCAAATTTGGTAAAAACAGAAAGAGATTACAAACGCCAAAAATCTTTAAGCAAACAAAACTATGCTTCAAAGGCCACATTAGATACATCTGAAAGCAACTACCTCCAAGCAAAAGCAGCCGTTGCTCAGGCCGAAGCAAATTTAGAATTAGCAAAAATTGATTTAGATTATACAGAGATTAAAGCTCCGTTTACCGGATACATCGGTAAAGCTAACATTACTGAAGGCAACTATGTAACCTCATCAAGCGATAACTTGGCACGCATCGTTCAAATCAGCCCGATCAGAGTATCTTTTGCCGTAACAGATAAAGATATTTTGGAAAGCAGACAATCTAATCCTCAAAATTTGAACTTGCAAACAGAACTTGTTTTGCCTAACGGACAAATTTTAACTGAGCCAATGAAATCAAGCTTCAGCAGCAATGAAATTGATTCAAGCACTGCAACAATCAATATTTATGCAGAATATGACAATCAACAAAACTTACTCATTCCGGGCAACTATGTAGATATCCGCATTGGAGACCAAGAACCGCAAATGGCCATTTTGGTTCCGCAAGCAGCCTTGGCTCAAGATGAAAATGGCAACTACGTTGTTGTTGTAAATGATAAAAACATTGCCGAACAACGCCGCGTTGTTTTAGGAGATGTTGTTGAAGATTCTCAAATTGTGTTAGATGGCTTATCTTCAGAAGATAAAGTAATTATCCAAGGCTTGCAAAAAGTTAAAAACGGTCAAGAAGTTAAAGCCCAATTAATTACTGAAACACAGGAGGCTAAATAATCCATGTTCTCAAGAATATTTATTGAAAGACCTCGCTTTGCGATGGTAATTTCCATCGTATTGACCTTAGCCGGTGCTATTGCTGTCTTTTCATTACCTGTTTCTTTATATCCGGAAATTACCCCTCCTGAAGTTGTGGTTTCAGCTTCATATCCGGGCGCCAGTGCCGAAGTTATTGCAAAAACCGTCGGTATCCCGTTGGAAGAAGAAATTAACGGTGTTGAAGACATGCTTTACATGAGTTCATCATCTGAAGACTCTCGTTATTCATTAACTGTAACATTTAAGGTTGGTGTTGATCCGGATATGGCACAAGTTAAAGTGCAAAACCGTATTCAACAAGCCACATCAAAATTGCCGTCAGATGTTACACGTCAAGGTTTGACTGTTAAAAGACGTTCTTCTGACATGTTAGGTTTTATTACAATTCTTTCTCCTAAAAGAACATTTAATACCCAACAATTGAGTGACTATGTTGAAAACAACATCAAAAACAGCTTAAGCCGTGTAAATGGTGTGGGTGAAGTAAATATTTATGCATCTGCTTCATCAATGCGTGTTTGGTTAGATGCAGACAAAATTGCTGCGCTTAACTTACCATTAGACACAATCACCGCTGCCATTGAGAGCCAAAACTATCAGCCATCCTTAGGTAAAGTTGGTGCCATGCCCGGAGACGGACATCAACAAATGGTATATTCTTTACAAACCCAAGGCCGTTTGAACGAAGTAAAAGACTTTGAAAATATTATTGTTCGCACAGCAGAACAAGGTGGTCTTGTATACTTAAAAGACATTGCCCGTGTTGAGGTTGGTCAAGAAAGTTATAGCATTACATCTCAATTTAACAATGCACCGTCTGTAACCATTGCCATGAACTTGTTATCAGGTGCAAACGCTTTGGATACAATGGAAGGTGTAAAAAAAGAATTAGCAAGATTAGCAACCTTCTTCCCTGATGACTTAACTTACCTCATTGGTTACGATGCAACCAACTACATCAGCGCCTCAATTGAAGAAGTGGTATTCACACTTATCTTAACATTTGCATTGGTTATCGGTGTTTGTTACTTGTTCTTACAAGATTGGCGCGCCACATTGGTTCCGTCATTAACCATTCCGGTATCACTTTTTGCAACCTTTGCCGTTATGTCTGCCTTAGGATATAGCATTAACATGTTAACCTTATTTGGTTTGGTATTGGCTATCGGTTTGGTGGTTGATGATGCAATTGTGGTTGTAGAACGTGTTTTATATTTGATGGAAAATGAAGGTTTAACCCCAAAAGAAGCAACCATTAAGGCAATGGAAGAAGTATCCGGTGCCGTTATTGCAACAACATTGGTGTTGTTGGCAATTTTCGTACCGGTTGGCTTTATGGGTGGTATTACAGGTAGAATTTATCAACAATTCGCTATTGCCATCTCAACAGCCGTGTTCTTCTCATCCGTCAATGCATTAACATTGTCCCCTGCTCTTTGCGCAACCTTGTTAAGACCATTAAAACCATATACAAGCGGTCCGTTATACATTTTCAATAAATATTTGAACTTTGCGCGTGATCGTTACACTGGCATTGTGGCCTTAATCGGACGTAAAGTCGGCGTTATTGCCTTAATTTTAGGTTTATTGGTTTTAGGAAACTATGCATTCTTAAAAATCAGCAACACCTCATTTATCCCGAGTGAAGACCAAGGTGTGATTATGATGAACATTCAGCTTCCTGAAGGTGCATCTCGTGAACGCACACAAAAATTCATTGATAAAATCTACCCGATTTTGAAAAATGAACCTGGTGTAAGCGGTGTTATGAACGTTGTTGGTACATCTATGATTGGTGGTAGTGGTGAAAACGTTGGTATGGGTATTATCATCTTAAAACCATGGAATGAACGTACAGCTCCTGAGCTTTACTCCACCAACATTTTGAACAGCATTCGTTCTAAACTTATCGGTATGCCGGAAGCAGATATTCAGCTTTTTGAAATGCCAGCTATTCCAGGACTTGGTAATAGTGGTGGTATGGACTACCGTCTGCAATCAATGGATACGGATAATCCGCAAAAAATTGATGCTGCTTTGCAAGGAATTTTGGCAAAATTAAACCAAATGCCAGAAATTCAATATGCATATTCAACTTATACAGCCAAAACACCGAATATTTACGTTGATATTGATCGTGATAAGGCTGAAGCAATGAAAGTTCCGGTTGGAAACATTTTCTCCACCTTGCAAAACTATCTTGGTTCAAGCTACATCAATGACGTAAACTTCGGAACACAAGTAAACCAAGTTATCATTCAAGCTGACTGGGCAAACCGTAAAGATATTGAAAGTATCAAAGATCTTTATGTTCAAAGCACAACCGGTAAAATGGTACCATTGGGTTCATTGGTTAAGTTGACCAAAATCTTGTCACCTCGTGTTGTAACACGTTATAACCAATACCCAAGTGCTACAATTACGGCCGTTCAAAACAATGCCGTTAGTACCGGTCAAGCAATGACTGCTGTTGAAAACATGTCAAAAACATTGCCGGCAGGCTTTAGTTATGACTGGTCTGGAATGAGCTATCAAGAAAAGTCAAACCAAGGACAAATCGGATACCTTTTGGTCTTGGCTATCACATTCGGTTACTTATTCTTGGTTGCTCAATACGAAAGTTGGTCAACTCCGTTACCAGTGTTAACCTCAGTATCTGTGGCAATGCTAGGCGCTATGGCTGGTCTGTTTGTTTGCAACTTGCCTTTGAGTATTTACGCACAATTAGGTTTGATTTTGTTAGTCGGTTTGGCTAGTAAAAACGCAATTTTGATTGTGGAATTCTCTAAAGAAGAAAGAGAAAGAGGCTCAAGCATTGTAAAAGCCGCCATGGTTGGTACCAAAGAACGTTTCCGTGCCGTATTGATGACAGCTTTCACCTTTATTTTAGGTGTATGGCCAATGATTGTGGCCACGGGCGCAGGTGCATCAAGCCGTGTAGCTATCGGTGTTCCTGTATTCTATGGAATGTTATTAGGTACAGCTGCTGGTTTGATTGTTATTCCTCTGTTATACGTATTGTTCCAAACCATGCGTGAAAAAACATATGAATTGACAAGAGGAAAACCAGAATTTGAACAATTCTCGGCTAAAAAGAAATAAAGCTATTCTCTAAGAACCAAAGCCCGCCTTAAAAAGCGGGCTTTTTTTGTTTTAATTTTAATTTTGATAATGGAAATTGTTTTTAGGGTTGTCAAATAAAAGAAATCATAGTATCATATATTTTGTAGGCCTATTTTATTATTTGAGGAGAATTATATCATGTTTAAGTCTAAATTTATTAGATTTCTGACTTGTCCCTTTTTTATAGTCGGGAGTCTTTGTTTGTTTATCGAATCTGCTGACGCAAATCCTCCTCAAGTGACGGCTATGCCGGAAGGTTCTTATCAATTGGCTCGTTCTATTTTTTTACCTGAAGCAAATGATGATGTTTGGTTGTCTAATTATAATAAAGCTCCCAATGATTACAATCAAAGCCCATGTAAAAAAATGGGATATCCTTTGAAAAACCAATGTCCTGATCATGGTAATTGTTCTAAATGCCCTACTGATTCAAACTATTTTAAGCTTGATTCTTGTAATAATGATGGATCACAAAGATATCAAGTTTCATCAGACCGAACTTCTTGTAAAAAAGTTTGTAACGTACAAACTTGTAATACATCCACTTACTTTATGTCAACTTGTCCGGATGGTATGGACTGCGACAAATGTACCGAAGTTAAATCCGATTGTACAACTATCGTACATTTAAAACCAACCACCAGATGTATTTCTGGTTTCCACTATGAAGGTGGTCGCTGTGTTAAAGACTGTGCTGAAGTAAAATGTGGCCCAGGATACGGCATCTACAAAGAATGGAAAGATCAATGTGCTAAAGGATATTTATGTACAAAACGATCTACAGATTATCAAACCACAGATTGTAAAACCGGATCTTGCTACCAATATAAAGGTTGCGACGAAGCTAACGGATATTTTAAGCCGAGTTGGTCTTCTGGCGGTGAATGTGAATACATGGCATGCTATCAAACGGCAACAAACTGCGCCGGATATTCATTTACATCTTGTCCGGCTAACGGTGTGTGCGATGACTCTTGCACAGTCAAAAATAAAGATTGTTCTACAAAAGAAACAAAATATAACCTTACAGGTTGTGCATCAGGATATCATTTTAATAGCACTAAGACAGCTTGTGATAAAGACTGCTTGAAAGATTCAGTCGGTACTTATCCTAATACTGTATATTATGCTCCGATATATAAAACAGAGATAGAATGTGAAAATGCAGAAGGTGTTTCACAATGTATGTCTCGTTATGTTAACACAGATGCACAATGCAATACGTCAATATACTATATTCCGGCAAGATGTGAAACCGGATATAAAATGGTTCAAAACAAAACCACTGAAAACGGATATCCTAAAACCACTTTCAAATGTGAAAAAGAAAACATCTGCCCAATTGAAGAATATCCGATAACAGATAAAAATTATTGTAAAGACATGGATGGTATTTGTACTGGATGTAAATGTAATGAATGTACAGAAACCGATGGTAGCAAACACTATGGCTGCACTGAATATTCTAATTGTCCTAGTGATATGAGCGGATACATTACTGAAGAAGAATTCAACAAACTCCGTGAAAAGAATCTTAGATTAAAATATGTGTGGTGTTGGTCTTTAAATAAAAATTGCGATGTTCCTTCAATGTTCAAAATCACTGGTGAATGCGCAGTAGGAGAAATTGCTGACGGAGAAAAATGTAATAAAGATAATACTGGAGGTTCTTCAGAAACACCTGAAGAGAAATCTCCTCTGGAATTGGTATTTGCAGTTGGTAGTAGTTGGTCATATAATGATGCCTACGATGAAAATAAACCTGTTATTTCAATAAGATTACGCGGAAATAATAGATCTATTGATATCCCTGTAGATCAAAAAACTCTGTATATGGCCCGCAGTGACTGGACAGATTCCAGATATAAAACATTCTGCAAATATCTGCAACCTTTAACAAAAGAGGACATGGAGATATTTATGGCTAATCATGCAGCTCTTGTTGAAGTATTAGAAAAAATTAAATATGCTCCAAATGTAAACCCTGATCTTTCATCTTCGTTGAAGCTTTTTGATTGCTATATCACGTCTACCCAGCCATATTATGGTAATGTGAAAGATAAAACTATTTATACAACTGGATCATGCCAACTTCTTAGAATATGCAAAAGATAATAGCATTTGTCCTACAATAATTACAAAGCCCGCCTTAGGAAAGCGGGCTTTTTTAATAATAAGAAACCCACCGAAAACATCGGTGGGTTTCTTGTTCTTGATATTTTTTTAATATTTAACGCCTAAACCGGTAATAAATGCATATCCTTTATTATTATCCGTACTGTTTCTTTCATCACCTTTAGAGTTCAAATAAGCATTAATGACATAAAAGTTCAAATAATCATTAAGCTCAAAAATGTTAGATTGAATAATTAAGTCATCGCTGTTTCTGGTATTTTCAGCTTCAGTATGCAAATAAGCCAAGTTGGTTTTATATCTGCCAAAGTCATATCCGACGCTGAAATCCCAAGCCTCGCCTTCACGGTAGTTATCAAAATAGGCAGGCAAATTAGCAATCGGTTTGGTAGAAATTGGATTTTTATCACCATCGATATAAGCTTTTTTATAAGATGCACCGATATTAAATTTATTATATACCCAGCGTGTACCGAAAGCCCATTCTTTATCATCGCCATTAAACTGACCATAGGTCACAGAAGTATAAATATTGTTTTTCTCCCCCAAATTCCAAGTATTTTTCATACCGGCGGTATAACCATCTTGAGGTCCGTCATAGTTAACATATCTGCTCACCATGCCTCGTCTGTTTGCATTATCAGGTGTATAGCTGAAACCAAATACTGTATTATAAATTTGCGGCGTAAAATAATTAAATTTCAGAGCACGACCATCATCCATAATACTGGTTGATTTTGGAGTGGCAAAGCCCACACTTTTCAATCCATTTGACCAGTTGGCACTACTCAAGAAATAAGGAAGGTTACTATCCTGAATACCCAACCATGTGATTTCTTGAGCACCTTGGTGCAATTGGAAAGCAGCATTATAAGTATAACCGACGCTCAATTTACCAAGTTTTTTAGATTCACCTTGCAAATATGGATAAAAGCGCCAGTCTCCGTCATTATAATCTTTATCATGCTGACGATATACAAAAGTATAGTTGGCATAAGCCCCCACTGTTGAATCATCAGCAAAACGATACAATCCGGATACGGCACCATCAACACGCGTAACCATTCTGTTTGGCATATTGTTTAAGTTATCGTGTTTTTTGGTTTCCATAATACCATAATATTCACCGGCCAAACCAGATTGAGAAAATTCAAAACCTTGAGCAAAAGCAATTGATGGAAGCGCTGTGGAAATACTAAGCGCAAGCATAAATTTTTTCATGAAACTTCCCCTCACTTGTTAAAGTTGATTAATAACTGCAGTATATAGTATGTATATTGCTAATTTATTAATTCTACTCAACCGTAACAGATTTTGCCAAGTTTCTCGGTTGATCAATCTCTCTGTTCAAAGCCTTTGCCGTATAATAAGCCAAGAGCTGAACCGGCACACACATCAACAAAGGAGAAAAACAAGAAAGTGTTTTAGGTGTTTTTATAAAAGCATCAAATATATTTGATAACTTTTCTCCGCCAATCCCGATTAAAAATGCGTGACGCGCCTTTGCTTCTTCACAATTGGAAATCAATTTTGCATAAGTTTCATCTTGTTCTAACAAAGCAATCACCGGCATATTTTCATCCAATAAGGCAATCGGACCATGTTTTAACTCTCCGGCCGGATACGCATTGGCATTTATATAGCTGATTTCTTTCAACTTCAAAGCCCCCTCATAAGCTGTTGGCAGATTAAATGCTCTTGAAATAAAAATTGCGGACGGATAATTTTTAATTTGTTTTGCAATTTCTTCAATTTGAGATTTATGGCTTAAAATTTCTTCAATTTGTTCCGGAATTTTTTCAAAACTCTCAAGTAAAGAAACAATCTCATCTTGTGAAAGCAAGTTTTGTTCTTGAGCCACATATAAACCCACCCAATAAAATGTTATAAGCTGAGCCAAATAAGATTTTGTTGCGGCAACACTGATTTCCACACCGGCATCCAATCCAATAACCGATTGCGCATAACGTACGATTGTTGAATCAAGTCGATTCGTCACCACCAAAATCTGTGTATTCAAATTTTGAGCTTGTTTCAGAGCCGTAATGGTATCAGCTGTTTCTCCTGATTGAGATATACCGATAACCAAAGAATTTTCATTTAACAAATTTTTCTGATAAATAAATTCGCTGGCGGCTTCTACCCTAACCGGAATATTGAGCCAATTTTCCCAAACTTTTTGGGCAACCATAGCCGCGTGCAAAGATGTTCCGCAAGCCACAAAAGTAATATCCTTAACCTTTTTCCAATCTATGTTAAGCTTATCTTCATTTAAGATGATTTTATTGTTTTGAACATGCTTTTGCAAAATTTTGCGAATAATAATCGGCTGTTCTGCAATCTCTTTGAGCATAAAATGTTCATAACCTTGCTTATCAATCAAATCAGCCTTCATGTTGATTTCTTCAGATTTTTTCAAAACAATGTTTCCAAAAATATCTTTTACGATAACACTGTCTTTTTTTACCACGGCCATTTCATTATCATCAAGATAAATCACCTTTTTAACCTTACCGAGCAAAGCCGTAATATCGCTGGCAATATAATTTTCATTTTGATTGCAGCCGATAATCAATGGAGCATTTTTTCTAACCGCAATCATTTTATCTTGCTCATTATGATGCATAATACAAAAAGCAAAAGCCCCTTTCAAACAAGCCAAACCGCTTCTAACAGCCGCCTCCAAAGAACCAAATTTTTTATATTCTTCGGCAAATAAATGAACAGCCACTTCCGTATCTGTCTGCGAATAAAAATGAACACCTTGCTGCTCTAGTTTTTCTCGCAGTTCTTTATAGTTTTCAATAATTCCGTTATGAACCAAAACCAAATTTCCATCATTTGAAATATGCGGATGAGCGTTTTCAACCGTGGGAGCACCGTGAGTTGCCCATCTGATATGCCCTATTCCGATATGAGACGGATTTTGTGAAATATTATTTTGCAGCAAAACAGCTTTCAAATTTGCCAATTTTCCCTGAGCTTTGAAGACCTCGATTTTTTGATTATCATTCAGTGCAATACCGGCAGAATCATATCCTCTGTATTCCAAGTTTTTCAAACCGTCCATAAGTTTGTCTGCCACTGCATTATTACCGATATATCCAACAATTCCGCACATAACTATTCTCCTTTTATATATCCGATTTTTTTCAACGTATTAATTACATTTTCTTTATTTCTTTTCTTAATCGGACGAATAGGTCTGCCGGCATATACCGTCCATGGCTCAAATTTATAATTTGAAGGCACAAAGCTCAAAGCCCCGATACAAACCCCTTCGGGAATATCATTATTTGGCATAATCACAGAGTTTGTACCCACACCGGTATATTTTCCCAAAGTAACATTACCCTGAATTTCTTTAACCTCCGGCACAGAATGGGTAACCAACTCATTAACATAATCATTACTGCTGAGCCAAACTTTAACACCGGCGGCCAAGCTTGAACACTCGCCCATTGTGAACTGAAATTTTCCGTCTCCGCCGGCAATATATGTTCCGGGAGCAATCTCACAATCAGAGCCAATTTTGCAAGCAGAAGAAATACGACAAAAATCAGCGATTCGGACATTATCTCCGACTTCAATCAAATCCGGCTTTTTCAAAATAACATAATCACCTAAAACAAAATTTTTTCCGTGTTTCATGGCTTTTCTCCCAAAAAATATGAATAAGGAATAATTTTATCGTTATCGACATTAGAGAGAAAATCAAACAACAAAAAATTTCATTTTATTACGTCAATTGAAAAAAAATGTAACAATTTGTAATTTTTGATTAATATTTTTTTAAGAATAAACAATAGGTTAAAAGAAAGCATAAAAAATTATTTTTCCTTAAGCGTTCCTTAAGTTTGCTTTGTTGAACTAAACTCATCAGTTAATAACACTTCCTTTATAAAGCTGATAAACCTTTAAAAAAAGAAATACAAAATTAAATAAAAGTAGGATATAACTATTTTTAAGACAGGAGAAAAGATATGAAAAAAATGTTAGCTAAAACCGCTTTTGCCGCAACTCTTGCTTTGTCAACAGCTGCTTTTGCAAACTTCAATATGGGTGGTGGTTTCACAGGCCCAACAGCCAACCAAACCAAAGTAACCGCTGCAGAAGCTGCAAAACTTTCTGATGATACAAATGTTATCTTAACCGGAAAAATTGAACAAAAATTAGGCGATGAAAAATATATGTTCAAAGATGCAAGCGGCACCATCATTGTAGAGATTGATGATGAAGATTGGAAAGGTGTAACCGTTGGCCCGCAAGACACCGTTGAAATCTACGGCGAAGTTGACACCGACATGTTTGAACCAAGCAAAATTGATGTAGAATCAATTATCAAAAAATAAAAAAATAGGCTGATAGAGAATGCGCATTCTTTTAATAGAAGATGATAACTTAATCGGAGACGGATTAAACTTAGGCTTAAACAAATTGGGCTTCAATGTAGATTGGTTCCAAAACGGAGCAGACGGCAAAGAAGCCCTCTATCAAGCCCCTTATGACGCCGTTGTCTTAGATTTAGGTTTGCCGGAAATTGATGGCTTAAGTATATTAAAAGAATGGCGCTCTCGCGGTCAAAAAGAACCTGTATTGATATTAACGGCGCAAGGAGACGTTGACCACCGAATAATCGGTTTAGACAGCGGAGCAGATGATTATTTGGCCAAACCCTTTGCTTTAGCAGAGGTTGTTGCCAGATTAAAAGCACTCATCCGCCGCCGCACAGATACCCTGACGCCAACCATAAAATATCAAAATATTATTTTTAATCCCTCTACCAAAAAAGTAGAGTTAGACGGGAAAGAAATTATTTTATCTCCCAAAGAGCTAAACTTACTAGAGCTATTTTTAAACAACAAAAACAAAGTACTATCTAAAGAATTAATTGAAAACAAGCTATATTCTTGGGATGATGATGTCAGCAGCAACGCGGTAGAAGTGCATATTCATCATTTAAGAAAAAAACTGGGTAAAAACCTTATTAAGACCATAAACAAAATTGGCTATATGTTAGGTGAACAATGAAAAAACTAAGCCTTCAATTAAGACTTATTTTCTTTTTTATAATCATCTCGGGATCAATATTTTTGCTCACGGGTGCTTTTTCGTGGTATGAAGGCAAAGAAAAAATAGATGAATTTTTTGATACCTACCAAGTTGTTATGGCTAGAAAATTAGCCTCTTTGGATTGGAACAATCTTAATCCGGAAAATCAACAAAAAATCAATTACCTCATCGAAAATATTGATGATGACGGAGAAGAAGATGATGACGCTCTGGGCTTTGCCGTATTCAGTCGCCAAGGCGAGCGTATATTCAGTGACAATAATGAAGGTGAATATTTCCGTTTCAACAACTACACATCCGGATTTGAAAATCAAAAAATCGGTAAAAAAAATGAACCATGGCGAATTTTTTGGATAGAAAGCATTGATAAAAATTATATCATCGCCATCGGACAAGAACTAGACTTTAGAGATGATGCCGCTTTTGATTTGGTCGAAGAAACCATTTTGCCATGGCTTATCGGCTTATCCATCCTTCTTTTGGTATATATTTGGATGATTAGTCGAGAATTCAGACCCTTAAAAAAATTAGCTCATGAACTGCGCCATCGCTCAGCTCAAGATTTATCTCCGATAGAAAACAACAATATGCCAGAAGAGATAAAACCCCTAACCAATGCCTTAAATAATTTATTTATAAAAATTCAAGAAACCTTCAACCGAGAAAGAAGCTTTATTGCAGATTCCGCTCATGAATTGCGCAGCCCGCTAACAGCCTTAAAAGTTCAGGCCGAAATTGTAGAGCTTGCCGCAGATGATGAAGAAATGCGCAAAAACGCATTAGACAAACTAAATCAGGGCATCAACCGCGCCTCCAGATTAATTGAACAGCTTTTAGAGCTTACCAGATTAGAAGCCTACAAAGACAAATCTCAGCAAGAAAAACAAGAGCTCAACTGGCAAGAAATCATCACTCAAGTAATTGCCGAACAACAAAAGAGCATACAAGAAAAAAATATTACGGTTGAAACCGACATAAAACACTCTTTTGGTGTGAACCAAGGCTTTCCGCTTTTGTGTTCTCTGATGATTAGAAACCTAGTGGACAATGCCGTCAAATACAGCCCTGAAAAAGCTTTGGTAAGAATCAAAATGCAAAAAGATTCAATCCAAATTTATAACTCGGGCGTAAAGGTTGAAGAAAAATTCATACCAAGATTAAAAGAACGCTTTTTCAGACCATCCGGTCAATCTCAAGCCGGAAGCGGTCTTGGATTATCCATTGTAAACCGCATTGCCCGATTACATCAATGTGAAGTTAATTTAGAAAACGTGGATGACGGATTTTTAGTTTCAATTAAGCACAAATAAATAAAAAACTTTTATTCATATTTACAAATAAAATTCAAGTGTATAGACTATACTCAGTGTAAATAAATATAGGAAAAGATTATGGGAAAAATTTTTAATTATATTTTAAAAGGGAAAGGTATCGGCTTAAAATATATTTTCTATGTTGCAACAATCATTTCTTTAATTTTTGCATTATACATTCGTATTGCCGGCGCAGACCTTGTTCCTTATGCCAATGACATCATCAATCAAATGTTACCGCTTAAGGTAGAAAACGGTGTTGTTGTTAATCCGCAAAACACTATAAAAGTTGCCCAATTAAGAGAGGGAGATGTTTCAATTCCGCTTCCTTTGGTACTCAATACAAATATTGAAGATATTAATCCGGCAGAGGTTCCAGAAGGTATTTATATTACCAAGACCAAGATTTATGCCATTAACGACCAAGAAATCAGAATTTATCCGTTTAGTGAAGATTTTGAAGCTCTTCCTCAAGATTATTCTGAAGGTATAAAATCTGGTTTAACATGGGTTGCCGTATTTGCTTTTGTTGCGGGCGCAATTCTTATATCTGTTCTTTACTTTATTGCCGTACTTTTATATTCGGTTGCAGCCCTCTTGCTTGGCGTAATGTTTGGCAAAAAATATGAATTTGATGCCAGAATGCGTTTAAGTTCTGTTTGCTTCTTAACGGTATATGTGGCGTTGTTCTGCCTTAACTTAGCGGGAGCCGCAATCACCGTTGGCGGTTGGACATCTTTTATTGTAATCATTTTATTGCAATCTGCCATTATTTATAAATTGCCGGCAGCAAACAATGAAGAAATTGCCTTAGAAGTTAAATCTGAAGACAAACAAGAGGTAAAAGCCAAAGAAGTTAAACAAGAAGAAGCAAAGCCTCAAAAAGAAGTTGTTGCAGTAAAAACAGAAGCTAAAGCACAAGCTTCTAAAGCTGTAAAAAAAGAAACTAAAAAAGCCGCAGACAAACCTAAAAAAGAAGTTGCTAAAAAAGAGGCTCCTAAAAAAGAGGCAGCCAAAGCTCCCAAAAAAGCTGAAGCAAAAAACAATAAGTCTAAGGCAAAACCAAAGAAAACAACCAAAGAATAAGGCAACAAAAAAGGCTTGAAGAAATTCAAGCCTTTTTTATTCTTTATTTTTTATTTCATTTTTTTAGCCAAACCAACTGAAATTTGTTTAGCCAATTCATTCACCAAGTCGCTTTCTGTTTGGATCAAACCATCAAAACTACCTGATGTATTAAGAATAAGATTTGCCTTTTGCGTTAAAATAACATCTCCGTTTTTATCGGCCACATACCACCAACCGACAAGAGCAGCTTGTTTATCTAATGCACCTTCAAATTTTTCAATTTCCACAAAGACAAGATAATCAAATTTTTCTTGTCCCAAATAACGTGGTTTAACTAAAGAATTTGGCAAATAAAGAGCCATATCGTTAGCTAAAACGCGTTGCATCATTGAAGAAAGCGGTTCGCTCCAACGATTATCTTCCGAAAAACGAAGTTCAACGGCCTGAGGTTCTTTTGTCACAATCTGAGGTTTATCCAAATAAGTTGGTATTTTGATTTCTTCAACACCTATTTTTGCTGTTTTTAAACTTATAGACTGCACATCTTGTGATGGTGCACTTTGCAAGCTATAAAACTTTGACGGAGCACTTGTCCCGATGCTAAAACATCCGGAAACAAACATAGAAACCAACAGCCCTAAAACAACTTTTTTCATCTTAATATCCTCCCTTTCCTTTCAATAAGGCTTCCGGATGTCTTTCCAAATAATCAGCCAAATTTCTAAAAGATTTTGCCGCCTGTCCCACGTCAATAATTGCCTGATTTAAGTTTCTGACCGTATCAGCCGAAGCTTGAGAGTTTTTACTAACCACTCTGTCTAAATCAGAAATCATTTTATGAACACGAGGCATTTCTTTATTCAAATTATCAAAAAACAAGTTAAAAGCTTCCACACTATGGCGAATAGGCAAATCTTGAATTCCTTTGGATAATTCGCCAAGCTGAGAAAGCGCGGTTGGGATTTCAATCAGATTTGGATTTTTATTTTTGAAAACCACAGGCGCATTCGGAAGCATTTCAAATTCAATCATCAATTGTCCGGTTACAAAGCTTTGTGTTGCTAATCGAGCACGCAAACCTTTTTTAATCAACTCTTCAAGCAAGGCATCTTTATTTTTATATTCATCCATAGAATCAATACCTTGTTTATTCATTTTTGCCGTTACGGGAATATTAAAGTCTAATGTCTGCAAGTCTGTCACAATTCCGATACTTGACACCTGACCAATCTGCACACCCTTAAAAACAATTGGAGCCCCAACATTCAAACCGGTAATAGATTCCTCAAAAAACATCACAATCTGGTCATTTTTATTGCCGACAAATTTATCTTTCGTAAAGTCAAAGACCACAATAACAAATAACGCAATTCCGATAGCAAGAAACAAGCCTATCATTTTGGTATTAGGTTTTTTACGCATTTCCTTTTTCCCCACGGGTTAAGAAGTTAAGTAACTTTTGATTAGGCGGATTTTTCAATAATTCTTTCGGGTCACCGTATCCGCCCACACCTTTAACATCAGCATCCAGAAAAACAGAATTATTTCCGATAGCAAAAATAGAGCTCAATTCATGAGTAACAACCACAATGGTTGTTCCCAAACTTTGGTTAATTTCAATAATCAAATCATCAAGAAGCTTAGAGCTTATAGGATCAAGTCCGGCAGAAGGCTCATCAAAATATACAATTTCAGGATCAAGAGCCAAAGCGCGAGCCAAACCGGCACGTTTTTTCATACCACCGCTGATTTCGGAAGGATAAAAATCTTCAAATCCGGTTAAGCCGACCAAAGCCAATTTTAAGGAAACCAGCTCTTTAATTAATTTATCTGAATAATTAGTATATTGTTGCAAAGGCAAAGCAATATTTTCGGCCAAAGTCATAGAACTGAAAAGCGCCCCACTCTGATAGAGGATTCCGCATTTTTTCATCACTTCGTCTTTTTGAGCTTGAGAAGCATTAGCAAAGTTAACATTATTAATTAAGACATCACCTTTAGCGGGTGGTACCAAACCGGTTAACACACGCAACAAACTACTTTTTCCGCAACCGCTTCCGCCCATAATGATAAAAATATCACCCTTGTTAACCTTAAAGCTGACATTTTTCATCAAAACAAAATCGCCGTAAGCAATGGTTAAATCATCAACAATTATTTTGGCTTTATTTTCCATCATATTCCCAACACCTCAAACAACATTGTGATAATTCCCGTTGCCACAATCATTAACACAATTGCAGAAACCACGGCTTTTGTGGTGGCCACACCGACACTATCGGCATTTCTGCCACAATTAATACCATAATAACAACCACACAAAGCAATGATAATACCAAAGACAAAGCCATGAAAAATTCCGACCATAAAGTTTGATAAGTTCATAGCCTCAATGGAATATTTCCAATATTCTTGCGGAGAAATATCAAGCATAACCACGCCAACAAATGCACCGCCGAACATTCCCATAAAATCTGCCCAAATGGTTAAAAGCGGCATGGTTATCATTAAGGAAAGCATACGAGGCAAAACCAAAAAATCCATTGTCGGAATGCCCATTGTTTTAAGTGCGTCTATTTCTTCATTAACCTGCATTGTGCCGATGGTTGCCGCATAAGAAGCCCCTGTTCTGCCAGACATAATCACGCCGGCCATAATTGCGCCCATAATACGCGTCATGCCGATTGCCACCAAACTGGCCACATAAATCTGCGCTCCAAATGTTTTTAGCTGAACGGCACCGACAAATGCCAAAATCAAACCAATCATAAAGCTCACAAGAGACATAATGCCAACGGCTTTGTAGCTACATCCTTCCAGCGCAAACAAAAAATCCACACCGCGCATAACGGCAGCCCCTTGAAAGAGACGCCTAAAAGAAGAAAGAACCTTACCACCAAAAGAAAACGCACGATGCAAGCTCGAATATATATTCCAGCCCCATTCGCCCAAATTTTCTAAATAAGAACCTTTCTCTGATGATGGTAAAGAAGGTTTACGGTCAACCTTTAAGGCCAGATGAACTAAATGTTCCAAGTTTTCAGGAACATCTTCAAACTCAACACCGATATGTTTTTCTTGAGCCTGTTTAACAAGTTGGTATAGAATAACCAACAAGGTTGAATCCCAATTTTTTAAGTTTTTAGCGCTAATAAAAAGCCCTGAAGCCGAATTCAATAAAGAATAAAGTTTTTCCTTTTCTTCCGGGAAATCATAGCCGACAAAATCTCCGGCTAAGGAAATACAAATTCTTTTATTCTGTACTTCATATTTTAACACGTTGAGTACCCTTTCTTAAACAAACAGAGATATTATTCCACAAAAAAAAGGACTTTCAAGACATATTTAATTTATTTTGCCTTCTCGCGTATGTATATAATCATAAATTTGTAAAAAACAGCTTTACAAATTAAAAACACCGCATTAAAGTGCGTTGGTTTCAAAATAAAAATAAGGCAAAATAAATGATTAAGGATATGACCGTTGGTAATCCGATAGGATTGATTATCAAATTTGCATTTCCGCTTTTATTGGCAAATTTGTTCCAACAACTTTATAATATTTCAGATATTTTAATTGTCGGACGCTTTCTAGGTTTAAGCGCTTTAGCTGCAGCCGGAGCTTCCGCCCCTATATTTTTTACAATGCTGTTAATCACTTTTGGTTTTACGGCAGGTTTGTGCGTTATCACCGCGCAAAGATTCGGTGCCAAAGATGAAGAAGGTGTGAGAAGATCTGTCACTCATAGCATTATGGCAAGCTCTATTTTAAGTGTTGTCTTAACCATTACGCTATGCATCTTTATGAAACCTGTTTTAAGAAAAATGAACGTTCCGGAAAATATTATGGATGATACATATAAGTTCATTTTTACCTTAACTTTGGGATTAATCTTAATTGTTGGCTACAATCTTTTGGCCGGTT
Source organism: uncultured Alphaproteobacteria bacterium (assembly GCA_944392265.1). GTDB lineage: Bacteria > Pseudomonadota > Alphaproteobacteria > RF32 > CAG-239 > CAJLXD01. Next base: position 20,420 of record CALXWC010000019.1, read on the forward strand.
TTATTCGTGCATTAGGAGATAGCAAAACTCCTCTTTACTTTTTGATTTTTTCATCTGTCATAAATATTTTGCTCAACTTACTCTTTATTTCCGTATTAAAGTTGGGCATTGTCGGTTCTGCCTTGGGAACCATTGTTGCTATGACTATTTCGGTTATATGCTGCGCAATATATATTCACCACAAATACCCGATATTGCGTTTAAGCAAAGAAGATTGGAGATACAACAAAACATTTATGAAAGAGCATTTAAATGTGGCTATTCCGATGTCCTTACAATTTTCTGTTATTGCCATTGGTTTATTAATTATTCAAGCTATCTGCAACTCTTTTGGTGAAAACACCATTGCTGCCTTTACCTCAGCTTTAAGAATAGAACAATTAGGCACCCAACCTCTTCTGGCTTTAGGAATTGCCATGGCCACCTATACGGCACAAAACTACGGTGCCGGACAAATTGAACGCATTAGACAAGGTGTTAATAAAACTTCTTTAATCTCAATCGTATTCAGCATCATCTTAGCATTGATTGTGCGTTTTTGGGGAGAAAACTTTATTGATATCTTTCTCAAAGAAAGAAATGACGAAATTGTCAATATTGGCCACGATTATTTAAACATCAGTACCATGTTTTATATCTTCCTTGGTCAAATATTTATCTTCAGAAATGCGTTGCAAGGAATGGGCAGAACAATTTCACCGATGTTGGCTTGTGTTGCTGAATTGGGTTTAAGAATTTTTGCCGCAGCATCCTTGGCTCCCAAAATCGGCTATCTTGGACTTTGCTATGCCAGCCCGATTGCTTGGGTTGGAGGATCAAGCGTTGTTGCAATCGGATATTTCCTAACCATGAAGAAGCTGCAAAAGCAAAAGCTTTTCAACCGCTTCAAATGGCTCAGCCACAAACTTGGTTTTAGAAAAGAAAATCAACCGATTGTTCCGGATGGACGAAGCAAAGCATAAACAAAAAAAAATCCCCTTATTTAGGGGATTTTTTATTACTCAAAGAAGATGTACAATGCGGACATTTTATTGCCTTTTCCGGAATTACGGAACAACAATACGGGCAAATTTTAGAAGCATTTTTTTCTAAATTATTTTCTCCACGCTCTAATTTATCTCGCAAAGTATTAATCGCTTTAATTAGTAAAAACACGGCAAAAGCCACAATGATAAAACTGATTAGAGCATTAAAAAAAAGCCCCAGATTAAGCGTAATCGCACCATCTTCTGCGGCTTGAGCCAATGTATTATAATCTGTCTGATGTTTTCCTGATTTTAAGACAACAAACAAATTACTGAAATCGACCTTGCCGAGCAAAAGTCCAAGCGGCGGTAATAAAATATCTTTAACTAAAGAGTCAACAATTTTTCCAAAACTTGCCCCGATAATGACACCAACAGCCAAATCAACGGCATTTCCACGCAAAGCAAATTTCTTAAATTCAGAAAACAAAGACTTTAACATTTAATGACTTCTCCTTAGTAATGAGGCGGAGGTGTTTCCTCAGACAATGGCTTAACCACATCTTCTTCAAGTTTTGAAAGCAGATATTTATTTTGCTTAATCAGATAATCAATCTTTTTACCTTGTTCAATAACTACCTGATTTAAATCATCCAAATATTTTTCATTAAGGGTTAATGAGGTCTCAATCTCCATTAACCTCTGTTCAAGTTCTTTTTCCATATGAGCTCCTTAAAAAAAGGCTTAATTTGCATTAAGCCTTTTCTTTTTTAGATTATTTTTTAGATTGATAGTACAAACAATTAAATACTGTCAAGAGCATTAAGAACAGTGTTGTTAAAAGCATATTCAAAATTTCTGGTTGAACAAAATAAACCGAAAGCACATAAGGGAAATATACCAAAGCAGAAACTTTCAACCAATCAAGATAAGATTGTTTTGAAAAGTTCATATAAGCTTTCAAAGAAAACTTTTCACCTTGTGCAATCAAAACCAACCAAGAACTAAATTTTGCCAAGAACCAATTACCTAAAAACAAGTTAAGCAACAAGCCTAAAAACAAGTAGTTTCCATCAATTTGGTGATGAGCTAAAATTCTTAAGAAAACATATACAGGCACGAACATAATTGCACCCAAAACAAACTGATAAACAGCAAAAGCAACTGTTCTTTTGATAATTGCCAAAACATTTTTCAGTTCAAATTTCAAAATATATTTTGTTAGATATATCTGTGTTAAGGCCAATACAACAAATGCCAAAAGAGCTTGCCAAACAGGGCGTACATTTGTCTCAAAAGCATAATCATCAACAGCGGAAAATACCAATAAAGGAAGAACAATTAATCCGTAACGATGAATATTTTTAAACAGAGATACATAACTTTCTTTAATAAGATTCCACATAAGTCCCTCCTTATAAAAAAACACTAATATAAATATGTTACGCTTAAAAAAATAATTGTCAAAATAAAAAAAGCGCTACCACAAATGATAGCGCTTTTTTATTAAGAAAAAATTACTTAAATTTTTCCGTAAAATGCATCCAAATACATCTGTTTGATTTCAGAAATCAACGGATATACTGGGTTTGCACCTGTACATTGGTCATCAAATGCGCGTTCAGATAAGCTATCTAAATTATCTAAGAATACCTTTTCATCAACGCCCCATTCTTTGATAGAAGCCGGAATACCGATACTCTTTTTGAGTTTTGCAACGGCTTCAATCAATTTTTGAACTTTCTCTTCATCAGATTTTCCGCCCAAATGCAACAAGTCAGCCACACGAGCATAACGAGCGCGTCCTTCCGGATAATGATATTGAGAGAAAGTACCTTGTTTTGCAGGTTTTTCATTTGCATTATATTTAACCACTTGGCAAATAAGCATTGCATTTGCAATACCGTGTGGAATGTTGTATTCACCACCGAGCTTATGAGCCATTGAGTGGCAAACACCCAAGAAAGCTTGAGCAAAAGCCATACCGGCAAGAGTAGCGGCATAGTGCATATTTTCTCTTGCTCTCGGATTATTAGCCCCATCGTTAACTGATTTTTCAATATTTTCAAAAATCAAACGAATAGCTTCATAAGCAATACCATCGGTAAACGGAGTTGCGTAGATAGATGCCAAAGCTTCCAAAGCGTGAGTCAAAGCATCAATACCTGAAGCAGAAGCCAAACCGCGCGGCATGGAGAGAACCAAATCAGGGTCAATAATAGACATATTTGGTGTCAAAGCATAGTCTGCAATCGGATATTTGATGTGGGTTTTAGAGTCTGTAATAACAGCAAACGGTGTTACTTCAGAACCGGTACCGGAGGTTGTCGGAATAGCAACCATATAAGCTTTAGAGCCTAAATCCGGGAACATGCAAATACGTTTTCTAATATCCATAAAGCGCATTGCCAAGTCATCAAACTTAACTTCCGGATGCTCATACATCAACCAAACAATCTTAGCTGCATCCATCGGAGAACCACCACCCAAAGCGATAATAACATCAGGTTCCATACTTCTAACCATTTTCAAAGCATCTTCAATGGTATCAGTATCCGGATCTGGTTTAACATCAGAGAAAATTTGGTAAGCAATACCCATTTCATCCAATACGGATGTAATTTTGTCGGTATAGCCTAAGTTAAACAAAGATTTATCGGTAATAATGAAAGCTTTTTTATGACCGATGAGTTCTTTCAAAGCAAAGCCTGTTGCACCTTGTTTGAAATAAATTTTTGGAGGAACTCTGAACCACAACATATTTTCTCTTCTTTCAGCAACGTTTTTAATATTAATCAAGTGCTTAACACCAACGTTCTCACTGGCGGCATTTCCGCCCCAAGAACCGCAACCCAAAGTCAATGAAGGATCAAGTCTGAAGTTATACAAATCACCGATACCACCTTGAGAAGACGGAGTATTGATAAGTACACGACCTGTTTCTACTTTGCTGCTGAAATATGCGATTCTATCTGCATTGTGGTCTGCTGTATAAAGAACAGATGTGTGTCCGGGTCCTGCAAAGTTAACCAATTGAACGGCATGGTCAACACCTTCTTCAAAAGATTTAACCTTATACATAGCCAATACAGGAGAAAGTTTTTCAAAAGAGAATGGCTCTTCCACGCCGATTTTTTCCACTTCGGCAATCAAAACTTTTGTAGCCTCAGGAACTTTTACGCCAGCCATTTCAGCAATTTTATATGCCGGTTGACCAACAATAGCCGCATTGAGTTTACCATTTTGAATGATGGTAGCGCCAACTTTTTCTCTTTCTTTTTTGTTCAAAATGTAAGCACCGCGATATTCAAATTCTTGCTTAACTTCATCATAAATATTTTTATGAACAATCACAGATTGCTCAGAAGCACAAATCATACCGTTATCAAAAGTCTTACTCATCAAAACAGAGCTGACAGCCATTTTAATATCAGCTGTTTCATCAATCACGGCAGGCGTATTACCGGCGCCAACACCCAAAGCAGGTTTTCCTGAAGAATAAGCGGCCTTAACCATACCCGGACCACCTGTTGCCAAAATAAGGTTAATACCTTCATGGCCCATCAAGTGTTGTGTAGCTTCAATGGTCGGCTCTTCAATCCAACCGATAATACCCTTCGGAGCACCGGCTTCTTCAGCTGCTTTCAACAAGATTTTTGCAGTTTCAACGGTGCATTTTTTAGCTCTCGGGTGCGGAGAAAAGATAATACCGTTACGGGTCTTTAAGGCAATCAAGGTTTTGAAAATTGCGGTTGAGGTAGGGTTTGTGGTCGGAATAACACCGGCAATCACACCCAAAGGTTCAGCAATTTTGGTCAAGCCGTTTGTGGCGTCACGTTCAATCACACCGCAAGTTTTGGCATGACGATATTTATTATAAATTTCCTCTGCTGCAAAGTGGTTTTTAATAACTTTATCTTCAACCACGCCCATACCTGTTTCAGCCACAGCCATTTTAGCCAAAGGAATACGATTCTGGTTGGCAGCAATGGCGACGGCTTCAAAAATTTTATCAACTTGTTCTTGAGAATAAGTTGCATATTCTTTTTGAGCTTTTTGAACGCGTGCAATAATTTCGTTCAAATCATCCAAGCTTTGAGCTACTTTATCCTCACTTTTTTTATCTTTCATGCGTTATGAACTCCTATAAAAATAATAACTGATAAAAAATATAAGCGTTAATTTGCAAATTATTAGTTAAAAAAGGCTTTTTTTCCTATAAAGAAATATTACATAAAGTTACAAAAAAGGCAGCTTTTTAAGCTGCCTATTAATCCATATCGCGCATTTTTCTGCGCTTTTTTCTATCTTCTTTTTGTTGTTCTCGTCTGGCTTTTTCTTTTGCCTTCATTTGTTCTTTAATCGCACGTCTCTCTTCTTTAGTCATATTGCGACGCTCTTCTCTGCGTGCTTTGTACAGCATCTTAAGTTCTTCTTTAATTGCACGACGTTCTTCTTTGGTCATATTACGGCGTTCTTCTCGGCGTGCTTTAAGTGCATCTGTCACTTTTTCATTATACTCAGAGTTTGAATAATTCGCTTTTGCAGCTTGTTCTTTAGCCTCTTGACGCTCTTTTCTAACCTTTTCCAACAATTCTTGCGGAGAAAGCTTTAAGTTTTCCTGAATTTCTTTTAAGCTTCTTTTTTTATATCCACCGATATATGGTTGAACATTTTCTTCTGCTGTTTTTTCTTGAGAAGTTTGCTCTTGGCTTAAGCTTTCTTCATTGGCTGTTTTTTGAATAGTTTCTTGAGTTTGTTGTTGTGCCAATTCTGCTTTTTTCTTTGCCACGTTATCAATTTTATAAATACGCTGTTGGCCGGAAATAACTGTTGTTCCGCCGGTTGTAACTTGTCCGTATGCCCCATCGACAACATTAACATTTTGTGCCCAAACAACAGGGCTGAACAATGTTAAAATCAAAGCCAAAGACCATTTTTCTTTATTCATAAAAACCTTGCCTAAAAAATCAAAATAACCTATATATTTTTAATAATAATCATTAAAAAAAGGATTTGTAAAATGAAAATTGTTGCCGCAGGTATAATCTGCAATCAAGGAAAAATTTTAATAGCTCAACGCATTCGCAATAAATCTTTAGCTTATAAATGGGAATTTCCGGGCGGAAAACAAGAAGAAAATGAAAGTCTTGAAGATTGCTTAAAAAGAGAACTTCAAGAAGAAATGCATTTAGATATTGATGTTAAAGAACATTATATGGATTCAAAATATGATTATGATTTTGGCACAATCTGCCTTAAAAGTTTTTTGGCTCAGAGCAAAACTCAAAACATCACTTTTTTAGATTCTCATGAAGCATACAAATGGATTGATGTTTCAGAGTTGGACAATTTTGAGTTTGCTCCGGCCGATTATCCGATAGTCAATGCCTTAAAAGCAAAAGGCTACCCATTCAAATAACGCATAATATTTGCCTGTTGCAACATTTCCGGATTATAAAGCAAAGCGGTTTCCTCCTCTTTGCTTAAATCCATTTCTTTGCCATAGTTAAGATAATTTTCAAGCTTAATTTCGGCATTTTGCCAAACATCACGAGAAAACTCCGGTGCCGGACCATTAACATCCAAAAAGGCAATATGCATGGCATTTAACACACTGTCATTAACCAACAATTCAACACCTTTCAAAGTGCCCTGTTGTTGTTCCAACTTTTTGCGATAGGCTTTTGCTTCTTTCAAAATTTTTGGCATATCACTTTCTTCGGGAATCAAGAAAAACTTCTTATCCTTAAACCATTGTCCGTTGCTCACGCGAGATGTAAACATTGAAATCGGAATAGAGAAAATCAAACCGATGGTAATGGGCAACATCCACCAAAAAATAGAGTGAGCATAAAACCAAATCACAATCGTAGAAATAATACCAAGCAAGGTATGAGAACGGTGTCTTAAGACAGCTTCTTTGAAACTGGTTCCCGTATCATCACGATTTTGTGTATTCCAGCTCACAGAATTTCCGGCAAAAATATCAAATACAAATTTGCTTTGAAACATCATCATAATCGGAGCGCAAAGAGCACTGATAATAATTTCGGTCAAAACACTTTTTAATGCACCGATTCTGCCACCGATTTTTGCCTTATTTTTATTTTCTCTCAAATAAACAATCAAGCCGAGGAATTTAGGAAAAATCAGCATAAACATAGAAATTGCAAACAATGCAATTGTTCCGAGTTTATCAAAAATCGGCCAAACCGGAAACAAGGTTCTCACCTCTTCAAAATAAACCGGTGGGAAGATTCCTCTACCCAAAACAATCATCGTTCCCACAACCAAAAATGCCAACCAAATCGGTGAAGACAAATAAGACATAACACCAATGGTAAAATGCACACGGCTAACCGGATGCAAACCTTTTGAAATCAAAATTTTCAAATGTTGCATATTTCCTTGGCACCAACGACGGTCACGGATTGCAAAGTCAATCATGGTCGGAGGACATTCTTCATAACTTCCTTTTAGCTCAGGCAAGAGCCAAGCAGCCCAACCGCCACGTCTGATAAGAGCGGCCTCCACAAAGTCATGGCTCAAAATATGACCTCCAAACGGGGCCTTTCCTTTCAAAACCGGCAAACCGCAACAATCAATAAAAGCCTTAACTCTGATAATGGCATTATGTCCCCAATAGTTACTATCGCCCACTTGCCAATAAGCCAAACCGGCAGAAACAATCGGACCATAAACTTTTCCGGCAAATTGTTGAATTCTGGCAAATAGGCTATGTCCGTTTAAGCACATCGGAGGAGCTTGAATAATACCTGTTTTAGGATTAGCCTGCATAAGTTGAGCCATTTTAACCATAGTATCGCCGTTGAGCAAACTATCAGCATCCAACACAATCATATAGTCGTAATATGCGCCCCACTTATTACAAAAATCTTCAATATTTCCGCTTTTGCGTGCCGTATTTTTTGCGCGTCTGCGATAATATAAATTAATCTCTTTAGGCATCAGAGATTTTGCTTCAAGCCAAGTTTTTTCTTCTTCTACCCAAACTTTCGGATCTGTCGTATCACTCAGCACAAAAATATCAAAATGTTTGGCAAAAGCCGTTTTAGCCAAACTTTCAGCCATGGCCAATAAATTAGCAAACACATTTACCGAAGATTCATTATAAACCGGCATTAAAACAGCGGTTTTAGTTGTTAACGGTGTATCCGCCGGAACCCATTTAATTCCGGGAACTTTTCTTTTTCCCATAAGTTCAAAAAAGCCAAAAATGCTTGACCAGAAAAATAAAGCAATCCATGCAAAGGTTAAAATAAATAGCAAAGTCATCAAAAACTTGGTTAAAATATTACTATCTGTCGGAATGGAAGAAATCCATTTGCATGTAGCAAGAAGCGTAGAAACAATCATCAACCCAAAAACTTTAATACGACGATGGCGTACACGTTCCGGATTCAAATTTATTAAATTTTCACTTATATTTTCAGACATTTATAATCTTAGTCCTTATGAAAAAGATTGAATATTTTTGCAAAGAAATTAAAGAATTCCAGATTTTCTATTTTTTGAGGCTCCATTTTAGAAAATTTGATTTCAGGAGCTGCTTGAACAAAATTTTCTTTAAGCTTTGTTTGCAATGTTTCAGGAATTTCTCCTTTTTCAAACAAAGAAACCCCACAAAGTTTTGCACCTTCATTTAGCAAAAAAACTGTTTTGAAATAAGATAAGCGCTGCTGCTTATTTTGTTTTGTTGCAGGCAAATATTTTTTCACAATTCCATATAAAACATCATCCAAAGAAGCTATAACCTTTTCCGGATCAAGTTTTTTTTCATAATTTAGATGAATAAAGGGAATAATTTTTTTTATTTCTTTATTCTGATACCCCAATGAGGCGAAATAAGCCATCATAATATCATCTAAGCTTTGTACCTTTAAGGCAACCATTGATAACTCCATATTTCAGAAAGATTTTTTCCTTCTTGATTAATCAATTTTACTCTGATTTCAGAAGTTTTTCCGTTAGGTTTGAAATCGACATAAAGCAAAGCCCCTCCTGTAAGCGGATTATACATCAAGTGCTTTCCTTTCAATGTGCCTTCACTAATGAATATATCAGGAATAACTTTTCCTTGTTCAATAGTTTTTTTCAAATTCTTTACCGGAATATTCTGAAAATCTATCACAAACTTGCGCTTTTCGTTTTCAAGCATACCGGACACTCCGCCCACACCTGTATAAGTGGCTTCAATATGCGCTAACTTACTGTCAACTGGGACACGGTTAGCCCAGTGCAAGACATAATTAAAATTATATTCTTTGCCGGCCTTAATTTTTTCATCCGGGATCCAATAAGCAACAATATTATCGTGAATTTCTTGAATAGAAGGAATTTCCACCAATTGAACCACACCCTTGCCCCAATTATCCAAAGGCTCTACCCAAACACTTGGTCTTTGCTCATACATAGCTTCAAAATCCAAATAATGTTCGGGATTTCTGTCTCTTTGCATCAAACCAAAACCTTTAGGATTATTATCTGAAAAAGAGCTGATTCTCAAATATTTAGAATTATCCAAAGGACGCCACAACCATTCATCATTTCCGTTCCAAATCAATAAACCATCGCTGTCATGAACTTCCATTCTATGGTCATCAAATTTATTTTTGCTGTTTTCACCAAACAAATACATAGATGTTAAAGGAGCTACGCCAAGTATATTAATATCTTTTCTTGGAAACAAAGTTGCATCAACTTTAATAGTTGTATTCATTCCCGGAGTAATAACAAAAACATATGCACCGGTCACACTCGGACTATCAAGAAGTGCATAAAGCGTAATATCTTGGTCATGCGGTTTGGGACGCTTCAACCAAAACTCTTTAAAAATCGGAAATTCTTCGCCGGTTTGCACAGCTGTATCAATAGCCAAACCACGCGCTGAAATACCATATTTTTGCCCAACACCCAATGCTCTGAAATAGCTAGCGCCCAAAAAAGAAACCAACTCATCATAATAAGTTCTGGTATTTAACGGAAAATGCAAGCGAAAACCGGCATAGCCAAGATCTTCAAAACTCTTTCCATCAAGCGTATTTTTACCATAGTTAAAAAAGTCAGAAGAATATTTAATACGTTGAACTTTTCCATCAACAATCTCATTAATTGGAACAGAAATTTGGAACATAGAACCAAGATGAAAAAATTGAACTTCGAAAGGCAATCTTTTATGATACCACGGACCGTTTTCTCTAACAAAACGAATATCACGATGTTGATCATAATTTAAGTTTTTTAATTCTGCAGGAAGATTATCTGCCGGTTTTTCATAATTTTTTTGAGACAATGCGCGAGCAATTTCTACCAATTGAGCCTTGTCAAAACCATCAGCTAATTTAGCCTGTTCTTCCAATGCACTTAATTTTTTCCAAGCCTCATATTTTTGCCAACCATAAAAACCAGCGCCGCCCAAACATGCCAATATTAAAATTGACCACAAAAATTTTTTAATCATTTTTTCTTCCAACTAAATTAAACAAACTCGGCTTTATAACAATGCAGATTCCCTTAAATGTCAACCAAATTTATACATACTCTTTTGTAAAATATTGACTATTTTATTCATTGGAGTATCAAAGAATAAAATCTTAAAGGAAAAAAATATGAAAGATATCACTTCAATCGTCCAATCTGCCAAAAGTATACTATCTCCGCTTTCCGCATTCTTTTTGGGAACGCTGTTAACTTGTTGTGCCTTTGCTCTGCTTTCGTCAACTTTAGCCTTAAGAATGCAAAATGCCCAGATTCCGACAGCAACATCAGGATTCGTTTTATCTTTATACTACTTAGGCTATGTAATTGCCTCTCTCAAATCATACAAGATTATCAACAAAGTCGGACATATTCGCACTTTTTGCGCCTTTCTTTCTATTTTTTCAGCCATTGTTCCTATGCACTTTATCTGCATAAATCCTGTTTATTGGAGTTGCTTACGTTTATTGGAAGGTTTTTGCATAGGCAGTTGTTTTTTGTGTCTGGAAAGCTGGCTTAACACAAGAGCCAACAATCAAAACCGAGGCACAATCATGTCTTTTTATATGCTCAGCACTTATCTTGGTTCAAGCTTAGGACAATTATTGTTAAACATTCCCGATAACAACGGTTTAATAATCTATTGTGTTGTTTCAGGATTATTTTCCATTGCTCTTGTTCCTATTTCTTTAACGGCTCTTCCCACTCCTGATATATCCATTCATAAATCCATGCCGTTAAAAGAGCTTTACAAAAAAGCTCCTGTTGGTGTTTTAGGAAGTTTTTCCAGTGGCTTTTTTGTGGGAGCATTTTATATTCTTGGAGCCATTTATGCCAAAAATCTCGGCTTAGATATCAAACAAACCTCATTATTTATGTTTTTTGGAATTTTTGGCGGCATGATGGCGCAAATTCCATTAGGTCGTTTATCAGACAAATTTGACCGCCGCTATGTTTTAATGTGGGTAGCAGGTTTTTTAATGCTGATATCACCATGGATTCAATATTTAATAGACAGTGGAACCGTTATTTTATGCATATCATCAGCCCTGCTTGGATGTGGTACATTTGTCATGTACCCAATAAGCGTATCTCACGTAAATGATAAATTAGAAGACAGTGAAAGAACTCAAGCGAGTGGCATGCTCATTTTGTTACAAAGCTCAGGCTTAATTATCGGACCAATTATAATTTCAGCCGCAATGCAATTTTTTGGAAACATTTGGTTTTTGCTTTCATTTTCAATAGTCAGCGCCTGCTTTATATTCAGTGCATTTCGCTTCATTGCGACCAGAGATAATAATTATATCTCCGTCACGCCGACAACACCGCAACCATTATCACCGACCCATATTTTTGATAAAATTAATGAAAATGAAAATATGTTCACTAAAATAAAGCAAGCACTAAAAGGCAAAAAGCACTAGTTATCTGGATTTACTCTTTTGAGCCATAATAATTTTTTGAGCCTCTTGCGAGTTTTTCAAAGAATTAGATTTGACTTTATTAATAACACTTTTGGGCAAAACTTCTTTTACAAGCAAACATTTTCCGATTTTTGAATATCTGGGCTTTTTAGCCGTTTCAATATTTTCCTTAAGATTATCTTTGCGGAATGTTCCCAATCCTTTTGCATCTCGTTTAAGATTATCACCATTCATAAAGCAACAATCATCCATCTCAAGAGTATAACATCCTTCTGTACGCAAGTTCAAAAAATCTTTAGGAGTCATTTTCCCTGTCATAACATAAAATGCGAACAAATTACGTTTTACCACACCTTGGTCTTTGGCAAAGCCGAGCATATAACGAGCTAACTGCTCACCTTTAACGCCCTTATTCAGAGCCTTTAAAAATTCAGAATTCTTAAAATTATCCGGTCCAATAACATAGGCAAAAGAAGATATTGCCGTTATTTCTTCCTTGGTTAATGGAACTTTTATGTCTTTTTTAATTTGTGGCAAAACACGAAACTTTAAATACCTGTCTTTTTGTATATTTGCTTCTTCCATCGTCATGGTCATATTGGGTGTAATTGGAGAAATATCCCTGTTTCCTCTTCCTTTTTCATCAATTAAAAAGGTGCACCCATAACCTATTGTCCAAACACCCTTGTCATCGTCAAAAGCCTTAGACGCAAAATTTTCCATAAAGCACAACAAGACCTTAATTTCATTAATATTTTCATTAAAGCATTTTTCATTATGTGCAATGGTTTGAGATAAAGACATAGATTTCGGATTAATCGAAGCACTTAACGCAACACCGCGGCTTGCAGCCTCTCTAACTTCTTCTTTTATGGGGTTTTGAACTTGTTCTTTCGTTTCAGTTTTCTTCTTTTCGGGTTTTATCTTAGTATCTATGTTTTCTGATTGCGCTTCTGTTTTTAGGCTATCTGATTTTGCTTCAGCAATAGTCTTTTCAGTTTTTTTCTCATTTTCTAAAGAATTAAGATATTGATTAATTTTAACACCCGAAGTCAGAGCAGAAGCACCGATTAAAGCACGCAAAGCATATTTATGAGCAAAAATTTTCAAATCTCTTTTATCAATTTTAGAAAGGGTATTTTTAGAAAAATAATAAGCGTCAGATAAAATATCTTCTGTTTTAAGAGCCATATATCGAACATTATCTTTGGTTTTTGCCCACAAATAAGCGTTATATTCTTCCCTCATGGTTTTTACGGCAGCAGTCTTTACGTTATAAAACCCAACTTTATTCGGATTAGCTTTTCGCAATTTTTTAGCCAAAGATGCTGCACGATTATACTTTTTTTCTGCTCTATTAAATATAAAAGTAATAACCTCACTGTTAGGTATTTTTTTATTTCTGAGAACATACGGCACATGAAATTCATAAGTAGCATGTCCATCAAACCAAGAGATATTTCGAGCCTCAATACCTTTCTTTCTATACATGTCAAAATCTTTGATTTCGGCATCAAAAAAATCATCTAAAAATTCAGATTTAGCCGACTTTTCATCAGAATTATGAAGCAAATAAAACAAAGGGACGGTAAACTCTTTACCATTAATTTTTAATTTAACCGGAGACAAAGTAGACTCTTTATATTCAGCTTCGAAAAAATTTTCTTTTTTACTCATTTTTAGTCTCCTAAAATATACATATAATATTCGTTATAATACAACAAAGTTAAAAAGATGTCAAAAAAAAGCGCCTGATGAATTTCAGACGCTTTTTTATCACACAAGTCCATAAACCTCAAAAAGTCTTCTTACTTCCAAGCAATCTAAACTTACCTTATCTTTCATCTTAGACAACTTCTGTACAATTCCGTTCCACACATTAGGATAAATATCTTTCCACTGCGGCAACCAATGCAAAAAAATCTGATAATTTGTAGAAAAAGCTAAGCTTGAAGCAAAAAACTGAATTTTGAACTGCATCATTTCCTGAAACACCTTTTGCACTTCCAAATTATCCGAATGCGAAAG
>CALXWC010000020.1 GCA_944392265.1 uncultured Alphaproteobacteria bacterium
TTCACCCGTATAAACTAAACTTAAGATAAAAAAAAGACCTCAACACTTTCGTGGAGGTCTTTAAGAATTGGAGCGGGCTGGAGGAAAGAAAAACTTCAGTGAAGATTTTTCTGACGACAGGCGAAGATTTGTTAGCTTCGAGGCAAGTGAGTAACGCCGCCGACAAAGCGTTACAAATCGAGTGACCGCAGCGCAGTTAGTGAGCTTGCGAACTTACAAGCCAGACAGGGATGCAATCCCTTCACCCGTATAAACTAAACTTAAGATAAAAAAAAGACCTCAACACTTTCGTGGAGGTCTTTAAGAATTGGAGCGGGTGAAGGGATTCGAACCCTCGACATCAACCTTGGCAAGGTTGCGCTCTACCCCTGAGCTACGCCCGCATCATCAGAACGAGATATTTAATATCATATAAAAAAAATATTGCAAGCACTTTTTTTAATTTTTTTAATTTTTTTTGCAAATTAACAATTTTTACTACTAATTATCTTCTATTTTTACTTAAGAATCCATAATCTCTGAAACAACAGATAAATCATCTTCATTAATTTCTTCAATCGGTAAAGACATATCCGTATATTCCGTATGCAGGCCGACAAACACCAAAACCGCAATTACCACAATACGCAACCCCCATATAGCTTTACGATTACCAGACATTATGTGTCCATCTGAAGAAGTATTTTTAAAAAGCAACTCCAACAAAGCCCACACTGAAGTAAACATAAGTGGAAGAAATAAAAACAACGGAGACATCACTGTTAAAAAAAGTTGGATAAGCCCTCTTTTCAAAAATCCGGCATAAAAATTATGCACGCCGATTGTTCCTAAAAAGAAAGCCAACAAAATATATATCAAACCGTTTTTAGGATTTTCTCTTTCTCCCGATTCGCGCAAAGTTCGGCGAAATAAGATTCGCTTTTGTTCTTCATATTCGGCAGAAGAAATTTTTCCTTCTTCTAAGAGTTTATCCAACGTTTCCAAACTAACAAAATCTGTCATCAAATTTCTCCAACAAAAAAGCCGAAAGTATAATATCAACTTTCGGCTTTTTTATCAAGAATGATTGGTTAGAAACCCATACCACCGCCCATTCCGGCAGCAGCATCGGCGCCACCGCAACCACAAGAGCATTCTTTTTGCGGAGCTTCGGTAATCATAGCTTCGGTTGTAATCAACAAACCGGCAACAGAAGCGGCATCTTGCAAAGCAGTACGAACAACTTCAGTCGGGTCAATAATACCGGCTTTAACCAAATCGGTATATTCACCTGTTTGAGCATTGTAACCAAAGTTTGTATCACTTTGTTCAAGAAGTTTACCGGCAACAACAGCACCATCAACACCGGCATTTTCTGCAATTTGGCGAATAGGAGCTTGAGTTGCTTTACGGATAATATCAATACCAACTTTTTGGTCTTGGTTAGCTGGTTTTAATTCATCCAAAACGCGAGCGGCATACAAGAGAGCGGTACCACCACCGGCAACCACACCTTCTTTAACAGCAGCACGAGTAGCATGCAAAGCATCATCGATTCTGTCTTTGCGTTCCTTAACTTCAACTTCAGAAGCACCACCAACGCGCAAAACAGCAACACCGCCTGAAAGTTTAGCCAAACGTTCTTGCAATTTTTCTCTATCATAATCTGAAGTTGTTTCTTCAATTTGTTTACGGATAGAATCTGCACGAGCTTTGATTAAATCTTTTTCGCCGTCACCGTCAATAATAGTGGTTTCATCTTTATTAACTTCAACGCGTTTAGCTGTACCAAGCATATCCAAAGTAACGTTTTCAATCTTCATACCAAGTTCTTCGGAAACAACTTGGCCACCGGTCAAGATAGCAATATCTTCGAGCATGGCTTTACGTCTGTCACCAAAACCGGGAGCTTTAACGGCACAAACCTTCAAACCGCCGCGGATACGGTTAACAACCAAAGTTGCCAAAGCTTCACCTTCAATATCTTCAGCAACGATGAGCAAAGCACGGCCGGATTGAACAACAGCTTCCAAAACAGGAATAAGCGGTTGGAGGTTAGAAATTTTTTGGTCATAAAGCAATACGAACGGATTTTCAAATTCGCAGCTCATTTTTTCAGCATTGGTTACAAAATATGGAGAGAGGTAACCTCTGTCAAATTGCATACCTTCAACAACATCCAACTCGGTGTCCAAACCTTTGGCATCTTCAACAGTGATTACACCGTCATTGCCAACTTTTTCCATAGCTCTGGCCAAATATTCACCAATTTCGCGTTCACCGTTAGCAGAAATTGTACCAACTTGAGCAATTTCTTCAGAAGTTTTAATTTCTTTAGAACGGTTTTTAACATCTTTAACCACAGCTTCAACAGCCATATCAATACCGCGTTTCAAATCCATCGGGTTCATACCGGCAGCAACGGCTTTGCAACCTTCTTTAATGATAGCTTCAGCCAAAACAGTAGCTGTTGTTGTACCATCACCGGCCTTATCAGCAGTTTTTTGAGCAACTTCTTTCACAAGTTGAGCGCCCATATTTTCAAATTTATCGGTGAGTTCAACTTCTTTCGCAACGGAAACACCGTCTTTAGTGATTTTCGGTGCACCGTAAGATTTATCCAAAATTACGTTACGACCTTTAGGACCCAATGTCACTTTAACAGCTTTAGCCAAAGTCTCCACGCCTTTAAGCATTTTATCGCGTGCTTCGGTAGAAAACTTAATATCTTTTGCAGACATCATTCATATTCCTTTCAAATCATAAAAATCAATTATTCTGTAATGATAGCCAAAATTTCAGGCTCTTTAATGATAAGACGATCTTCACCGTTAACCTTGATTTCGGTTCCGGCCCATTTTCCGAACAAAACTTTATCACCGACTTTAACGTTCATCGGGATTACTTTGCCTTCAGGAGTAACCATTCCGGGGCCAATTGCCTCAACAATACCTTCACTTGGTTTTTCTTTTGCGGTATCCGGAATAATAATTCCGCCGGCTGTTTTTGTGTGCTCATCAAGTCTTCTAATCAAAACTCTGTCTTGCAACGGTTTAACTGTCATAATTACTCTCCATTATTAAATTTTAATATTTCTATCTGAGAAAGTAGGTACTCAAAAATGCAAAGTCAATAAGCGAACAAAAAAAATATCAATTTTTTTTTGACAAAATTAATAAAATAAGATATTTTCACAAACGCTTAAGAAGTATTAATCAATTATTTTTTTACTGTTATGGAAAATTTCAACAAAGAAATTATGCGCGTGCTTGGTAAAATAGATTTTCCCAAGCCTTGTTCAAGACAATTTTTAAGCATTATGGGCGTTTTGGTCGGACACGAAAACCTTGAAGCATTTCAGGAGATGATTGACAATCCAAAAAAACAAGAGGAAATGCTCGACGCACCTGAAACAGAAGCTGAAAAAAAACACTTCATGGTTTTAGCTCACATCCTCATCAAAGATTACATCAAAAAGATGAAAGAAGGATGTCACTATTGCGGTCCTGATAATGAAAAACCGCAAAAAGACGTTTTGCTGGAAAATTACTTTGAACAAATCAAAATTGCTTCGGAATATCGTCCGGGAATTGCCGGCTTTGACAAAGAAAAGTTTCCAGAAATCAAAAAACTGGAAAACAGTATTATCCGAAGAATTTTTCCTCGCAACCAAGGAGATGACCCCACACCGGATGTTGAATTATCTTCCGGAAACTACCGTCAACTCTTAAGCGTGTGGTTGCTGTACCCAAATTTGATTTTTTATCCGGAAGAAATCAGCAAAGTCATCGACCTCTGCAAGACCGGAAAAATTAAAATCTCTTAAAACAAAAAACCTCTTACGTTAAAGTAAGAGGTTTTTTCTTTCTTTATATATCTTATTTTTTATGGACATCAACCAATGTGGACAAAGCATTAACCACAAAAGAAACAACGGCCAAGAATGATAACAAAATAAATGATGCAAAATACATCCATGCATCCGGAAAAACAGCCATAACCGGACGGGCAATCATGGTTGACCAACCATCAAGTGTAAAGGCTTGCAACAAAACAAAAAGCGTTTGTCCCAAGGTAGAAAAATTAGCAAAAATATCACCATACAAACTTACACCGATAACTGCAAAAGAATAAAAAATCACAGCTAAAACCACCAAAAAAGAAAGGAAGTTCGGCAAAAGTTTAATCGCCGTGTCGACCATATTTTTCAAGCACGGGCAATGATCCAAAAACTTAAACAAGCGGAACAAACGAAATGTTCTCAACACAATCAAAGAACTTGCATATGGAACCGAAGAAATAGCCACGATGATAAAATCAAAAATATTCCATCCGTTTTTGAAAAATTCTTTACGGAAGACCAAGAGTTTTAAAAGCATTTCCATAACAAAAATTGCCAAACATAATCTATCCAACAAGAATAATAAAGGTTTATAATCAAAGAAAACCACATCTGAGGCCATAAAGCCTAAAACAATGGCGTCAAACAAAATCACGCAAACAATAAACATATCAAAATTTGGTGATTTAAGAAGCAGAGCCAATTTTCTCTTATCTTCAACAGACTTGTGCAAAACATTTTCAACAACATATTTTTTCAAATTCATCGCACTTACTCCAAAATAAAACTTCTTTCATATTAACTTAAAAGAAATAGAATGCAATAACAATTGCGGAAACAGCAATTGCCGGCCCGAAAGCCCCGCTTCTTTTGCGCATGCACAAAGCATAAAGCCCAAAAACCAACACGGATAATAAAATTGTATAAATTAATTTTTCTAATCCGAACCAAGCCCCGATTGCGGCTAATAACTTAATATCTCCGCCACCAAAAGCATCTTTATATTTCCAAACCAAGCACAAGCTAGCAAGTGCCGGCATAAAATATCCAAACAAAGCCCCCATGGCACTATCTTGCGCAAAGGTCCAATCGGCAATAAAAGTAGCATAAAAGAAACCGACAATCAAAAGAGGGATAGTTAAAATATCAGGCAACAAAAACATTCTATAATCAATTTCGGTTAATAATATCAATGTCCAAATAAAGAACAAATGCCACCAAAGATTAACCTCGCCAAATTTAAGATATGCCCCATATGAAACCACTGCACCAAACAAGCCAAACATAAAAGAGCGCCAATTATACTTTTGTTTTAACAATTTATAACGAGCATCTTGCCTTTTAGAGGAAGAAAGACGTTTACCGCAACAAAAAATCTGAACAAGCGCATAAGCAAAGGTTGCCGGCATAAATTTGGCAAAACGACGAGCCATATATGGCACAAACAAACAAAAAATAAAACCGATAAGGGCATAAAACATAAGTACACTCCTTTATGTGATGTAAAGGAGTGTACTCAAAAAAGCATAAAATTTTCTTAATATTAAATAGCTTTCAAAATATATTCAGAAAGTTTTTCCGCATAAAAAGACGGATCTGATATAGCCTCACCTTCGGCAATTTTAGCCTGATCAAGCAAAATCTTGGCCACTTCTTCCAATTTTTCGGTATCTTTATTTTCACCGGCCATTTCAGAAAGTTTTATAATAAGCGGATGATATGGATTAAGTTCCAAAATTCTGGTGCTGGCAAAAGCGGTTGCTTGCTGATGATTACGCATCAATCTTTCCAGATGAATAGACATCTGCCCGCTTTCCACCGTCAAGCTAACCGGAGATTTTGTCAGTTTATCTGTTGTAACCACTTTGCCAACTTCAGATTTGAACATTTCGGTCAATTTATCAATCAGCTTTTGCATATAACCATCTTCGGCTTTGGGTTCATTGCGTTCAATTTTCAAATCCAATTCTGCACGGTTAATGTGCTTAATGGCATAGCCTTTATAATTTTGCAAAGTCTGTGTCCAAAACTCATCAATCGGGTCTGTCAAAAGCAAAACTTCAATATTTTGCGCCTTAAATGCTTCCAATTGCGGATTATTACGCAAAACATTAACATCATCACCCGTGATATAATAAATCACTTTTTTATCATCTTTGATTCTTGAAATATAATCATCAAGAGACGTATATTTTTCATTATCAAATGTAGACATAAATCTTGCTAAAGAAGCAACTTCTTCACGGTTGTTAAAGTCTTCATAAATACCTTCTTTAAAGGCAATACCGAAATCTTTCCAAAAGAGCATATAGTCATCATAATTTTCGGCGCGTTTTTTCAGCTCTTTCAAAATTCTGGTCACTGTGCCGTTTTTAATTCTTTCCAACAAAGCGTTTTGTTGCAACATTTCACGAGAAATGTTCAAAGGTAAATCTGAAGAATCAATCACACCGATAACAAAGCGCAAATAATTCGGCATCAATTCTTCAACCTTGTCAGAAATAAAGACTTTATTGACATAAAGTTTCAAACCTTTTTTCTTATCGGGTTGGAACAAATCATAAGGAGCTTGTTTCGGAATATATAATAAGCCCGTATATTCCATATTTCCTTCAGCCTTAAAGTGTAAAGTCATCCACGGGTCATCAAAATTTTTAGACAAGTGATGGTAAAACTCTTTATATTGCTCTTGAGTGATTTCACTTTTATGTCTTGCCCAAAGAGCAGAACCGGTATTAACGTTTTCTTCACCGGCCTCACCCAAACAAAGCACAATCGGATAATTAATATGGTCGGAATATGTGCGGATGATATAGCGCAAATAAATAGTATCGGTAAAGTTTTTATCTTCTTCTTTCAAATAGAGTTTAATTTCTGTTCCGTTTGTATCTTTTTGAGCTTCTTCAATTTCAAAACCGCCGATTCCGTCAGATATCCATTTCCAAGCCTTATCTTCACCGGCTTTTTTGGTTAAAATTTCCACTTTGGATGCAACCATGAAAGCAGAATAAAAGCCCACGCCAAACTGACCGATTAAATCAACCTTAGAGCCGTTATCTTTAGCGTTGTTAACAAAATCAGCCGTACCGGACTTAGCAATTGTACCCAAGTGATTGATAAGGTCATCTTTATTCATACCAATACCATTATCCGCAATGGTTAAGGTGCTTTCTTTATCGTTTGGTGTGATTTTAATTTTGAATTCACCCGATTCTCTTGCAATATCCGGATGCGTTAAAACCAAATATTTTAATTTATCGCAAGCATCACTGGCGTTGGAAATTAATTCTCTTAAAAAAATATGTTTTTCAGAATATAAAGAATTAACCACAATATCCAAAAGCTTACTAACTTCAGCCTTAAAATTCATTTTTTCAGACATTTCATTCTCCTTTTGATTTGCTTTAAGATATATATGGGAAGTCAAATGCACTTTCGCAAGATAAAAAAATAAAAGACTTGATTTTAAATGCAATAAGACTAGAGTATGCGTGATATAAATGTAATTACATGGAGTTTTAACATGGTTTCCGTAGTTAACGATTCTTGCATTAAATGCAAATCTTGTGTTGATGTTTGCCCTGTATCTGCTTTCCACGAAGGCGATTCGCAATTGGTTGTAGACCCAGATACTTGCATTGATTGCGGTGTTTGCATTGCAGAATGCCCTCAAGGTGCAATTTGCAACGATGCAGATGCAGAACAACAATGGATTGACTTCAACGCAGAAAAAGCCGCTGAATGGCCTTCTGCTGAAGAATAATCTTTAAGCAAAAACAAAATAAAAAAGCCTTTCAAATTGAAGGGCTTTTTTTATTTTACCTTGCAGAATTTACAAAATTATATTACAAGATGGAAGTAAGTTTAACTATTGGATTTTTTAAAATGCTCACAAAAACAGATAACACATATTATGACGTTGTCGGAATAGGCAATGCGATTGTCGATGTTTTAGCCAAAGTCGGCGAAGGTTTTTTAACGGAAAGAAATTTAACTAAAGGCAGTATGACCTTGGTTGAAGCCCTTGATGCCGGAAAAATTTATCAAGATTTGGTTCCCGAAAGAGAAATTTGCGGTGGTTCTGCCGCCAATACGGTAGCTTGCTTAGCCTCATTAGGTGGCTCTCCGGCCTTTATCGGAAAAGTTCATGACGATGAATTAGGACAACTTTTCAAAAGAGATATCGGTGCCGCAGGTGTGGACTTTGATACCCCAACCTTAAATGAAGGTCCGGTTACCGGAAGAAGTATCGTTTTGGTAACCCCCGATGCCGAACGTTCCATGTTTACATATTTGGGTGCTGCCAAAAAATTATCTACGGACGATATTGATGAAAACATCATCAAAGCCGCCAAAATCATTTATTTGGAAGGCTATTTGTGGGACACATACAGCGCACAAAAAGCCATGATTAAAGCTTGCAAATTAGCACACAAACACGGTCGTAAAGTTGCTTTTACCTTATCAGACAAATCTTGCGTAGACCGTCACCGCCAAGAGTTTAAAAAGATTATCAAAAAATATGTTGATATTCTGTTTTGCAATGAAGAAGAAATCAAAGATTTGTTTGAAGAAAAAGATCTTTACCAAACTTTGGAATTAATTAAATCCGACATTGAAATTGCTGCTGTTACCCGTAGTGAAAAAGGCTCTGTTGTTGTTAACGGCAGAACCATCACCTTCGTTGAGGCCGAAAAAGTCAATGACGTTGTAGATTCAACCGGAGCCGGAGATTCTTATGCCGCCGGATTTTTATACGGCATCATTCAAGGACGCTCTTTAGGCACTTGCGCCATCATCGGAAGCATCGCCGCATCAGAAATCATTTCTCACTATGGAGCAAGACCGGAAGTTTCATTACGCGGATTTGTCAGAAAAAAATTAATTGAATACGGTTTAAGAGCTTAAAAACTAAAATAAATCATCACTAAATTCTTGTATTTAAAATTTAAAAGGTTATTTTAGGGATGAATTTTTAATAATAAAGCAAGAGAAAAACTCTTGTCTGTATAAAATTAAAGAAAGACATTCAGATGAATTTAAGAAACATTGCCATTATTGCGCACGTTGACCATGGCAAAACCACAATGGTTGACGGGCTTTTAAAACAAAGTGGTACATTCAGAGACAACCAAAAGGTTGAAACCTGCGTTATGGATAGTAACGACTTGGAAAGAGAAAGAGGTATTACCATTTTGTCAAAGTGTACATCCGTAGATTGGCATGGTACACACATTAATATTGTAGACACTCCGGGACACGCTGACTTCGGTGGTGAAGTTGAACGTATTTTATCTATGGTAGACGGTGTTGTTTTGCTCGTAGACGCATCAGAAGGTCCAATGCCACAAACCAAATTTGTGACCGGAAAAGCCTTAAAACTCGGCTTAAAGCCTATTGTTGTTATTAACAAAGCAGATAAACCAGATGCTCGTGTTGATGAAGTTTTGGATGAAATTTTTGATTTGTTCGTCAGCTTAAATGCTAATGATGAACAATTAGACTTCCCTGTTTTGTATGCTTCAGGCAGAAACGGTTGGGCTGTTAAAGATATGAACGATGAGAAAAAAGACTTAACACCTTTGTTTGAACTCATCTGCTCATATGTTCCGGAACCAAGTTGCGAACCGGACAAACCTTTCTCTATGTTGGCTACCACCTTGGAAGCAGATAAGTTCGTTGGTCGTTTGTTAACCGGAAAAGTTCAATCCGGAAGCATTAAAGTTAATGATAGTGTTAAAGTCTTGGATGCTAACGATAAAGAAGTTGAAAGAGTTCGTATCAGCAAGATTTTGGCATATCGCGGTTTAAACAGAGAATCTTTGGAAGAAGCTCATGCCGGAGACATTATTGCTGTTGCCGGTATTGTTAAAGGAACCGTGGCTGATACAATTTGTGCTTTTGAAGTTGAAAAGCACATTCCAGCTCAACCGATTGACCCTCCGACATTGGCCATGACATTTTCAATCAACGATTCTCCTCTTGCCGGCCGTGAAGGAGATAAAGTAACTTCTCGTATGATTTGGGATAGATTGTGCAAAGAAGCTGAAGGCAACATCGCCTTAAAGATTTCTCGTACTGAATCTACCGATTCGTTTGAAGTTGCCGGCCGTGGTGAATTACAATTAGGTGTTTTGATTGAAACTATGCGCCGTGAAGGTTTTGAATTGTCAATTTCTCGTCCGCGCGTATTAATGCACAAAGACGAAAACGGCAATTTGTTAGAACCGATTGAAGAAGTTGTTGTTGACGTTGATGAAGAATTTTCAGGCACTGTCGTTGAAAAATTAGGTTCTCGCCGTGCTGAAATGACAGATATGATTCCTTCTCAAATCGGTAACAAAGTTCGTTTAATTTTCAACGCACCGTCCAGAGGCTTAATCGGATATCACTCAGAATTTTTAACCGATACCAGAGGTACGGGTGTTATGAACCGTAGCTTTAAGGGTTATGAACCCTATAAAGGAGAAATTGAAGGTCGCCGCAATGGTGTTCTTATTTCTTCAGAAGCCGGAACAGCCGTAGCTTATTCTTTGTGGAAACTTCAAGACCGTGGTCCGATGTTCATTGAACATAACTCACCTGTTTATGTAGGTATGATTATTGGTGAACACACCAAACCGAATGATTTGGAAGTTAACCCGACAAAATCTAAACAATTAACCAACATTCGTGCGGCTGGTAAAGATGATGCCATCGACCTTATTCCACCACGCAAAATGTCATTGGAACAAGGCTTATCATACATCCAAGCTGATGAATTATTGGAAGTAACACCTAAAAGCTTACGTTTAAGAAAACGCATCCTAGATCCGTTGCAACGTAAACGTCAAAAGCCTGATGTTGCTGAATAAGATATAAAAAAAAGACCAGTTTTCACTGGTCTTTTTTTTAATCATCAAGCCGAATGACTTTAATATCTCTGGCAAAACTTGGTCGATTGGGAACTTGTTCCCAACGTGTTTTTAACTGCCAGCCGGTCTTTCCCATTGACAAAGCATGCATAAAGATTCGTAAATCAGCCCAACTATCTATTGAAAGCTGCCAAACCGAAAGCAAACGAGGAGATTTTTTAAGTGCATTTTTAATTGCATTTTTCAAAATAAGATTTCCGATTTTTTGCAATTTTAATGCCGCCTTACTCATATTTTTATAAGGCGTAAACCCTAAAAACATATGCTCTGTGATAACATCTTTTTCAGCATTTTCTTCACGTTTGGCAAGATTAGAAAAGAAGTCCTCACCGGAAACCGCTCGCAAGTTTAACGGATTTCCCTCAACCCCATTTTTTGAATACTTTGCACAATAAAAAATATTTCCGCATTTTTCAGGAAGATAGCACAACCCAAAATCCATAACCAAAAAATTTTGATGCACATATTCCACAAACCCAAGCCCATGTTTTGTATTCAAATCTGAAGCCGAAGCCAAAGAGATAAAATTAAAACAAGATTTTCCGAGCTGACAATCCGGAGAATAAGCCAAAACAGTTATGCTTTTGAGCATTTTTTTGCGCTGAGATTCTGTATACATATCGCCCCATGTATCAACTTTCATAAGATCATGCAAACACATTGCCGTAAAAGCGCCATGGCAATAGGCCACAAAAATCACTTTACGCAAACGACGAATAGCAACCTTAAAAGGTAACAAGGCACCATTTTCATACAAACAGTTTTTCAACACCAGACGATATATATCATTAACATAATCAGGGTGCGCATGAGCCAAAAATTTTTGTTGTGAAAAAGAAGCTCTCATTTCATGATAGGTCTGAGGATTATTATAAAAATTATAATCCAACTCACGACAAAGATTCGGATTACAAAATGAACCAAGATGACAGACCGCGGCACAAACTCTAACTTGTCCTCGAGCAAAGTGACATTGTTCAAAAACAAAGCTATCAATCTTTTTCAAAAGACCATTACAAGCTTTTAAATTCTCGCGTTCGGAAACTGTTCCAGGCAACAAAACCACCACAGGCTTATCAAGCAAAACATCTTCACACAGCTTAATTCCATAAGGGTTATTTTGAGAATGTTCACATTTCTCAATCAAGAAAGCAAAACTCTTTGTTGCTTCTTGTTTCTTTTTTTCATAAAAATCTTCTACTTTCATAATAAATGATTTAATAATTCTTTTAATTAGACAAAAAATATCACTGTTTCTAAAAAAAAGCAACATAAAAAAACCCCTTCAATTGAAGGGGTATTAAACTTGATTATAGAGAAGTTTTAATAAAAAAGAAAATTAACGGCCACGTCCTTTATCCATCATATTTTGCAAATTATTGGAAGCCATTTTAACTTCGATTCCCATAGATTTTGCGGCTTTTTTGCAAGAATTGAACAAGGTTTCATTACCTGAAATATTTTCTACGGGTTGATTAACAAATGCACTAAATCTGCTATATGTTGCGCGTTTAAGACCGGATGCTAATCCGCCGTCATTTTCTTGAAAAGTTTCAACTTTTCCCTTTTCAAAAAAATCTTGTACCAATGTATTTGTCATAAAACTTCTCCTAATAAATCTTAACAATCTCTTTTGTCTATTATCGCAACTTTAAAATTATTTGTCAACTTTAAATCTAAAAAAGCCACAATAAAATTACTCAAATTCATTTTATAACCTGAGATTTTTTCTCGCTTTATACATATTTATATACTAGAATGCTTAAAATTCAATAAACAATCAAACTTAGGTTAATAAAGATGTCTTTATTTAAATCAATAGCCACTTTTGGAAGTTTTACATTATTAAGCCGCATCACCGGATTCATTCGCGACATGGTTTTAGCCCGTTTTTTGGGCGCAGGCATCATTGCCGATGCATTTTTTATTGCTTTCAAGCTCCCAAATTTGTTCCGGAGTCTTTTTGCAGAAGGCGCTTTCACTTCGGCATTTGTTCCGATGGTGTCACAAAAGCTGGCAACAGAAGGTAAAAATCAGGCTATTTCATTTGCCTCAAAGTCCATTTCCGCACTGGCCGTTCTTTTGACATTGTTTGTTGTTTTAATGGAAATTATCATGCCTTTCATTGTCCAAATTATGGCACCTGGATTTTCAAAAAATCCGGAAGCCTTTGATTTGGCAATCAGTTTATCTCGCATCACCTTTCCTTTTTTATTGTTTATTTCCATTGTTTCTTTCCAATCCGGCATACTCAATTCTTTAGGCAAATTTGCCGCACCGGCAGCCGCTCCCGTAATCTTAAATATTATGATGACCATTGCCGTATTTATCTTTGTTCCTTTTGGTCTGACACCGGCACACGGCATTTCATTCAGCGTCACCTTTGCCGGTTTTCTTGAAATCATATGGCTGGCATATTTCTTAAAAAGACAAGATGTTGTGATTCGCCCGCAGGCAAACATCCGCCAAATTTTACAAGATTCTGAAATAAAAACCCTGTTTAAGAGAATAACTCCGGGAATTTTAGGCGCCGGCATTTATCAAATTAATATGGTTGTTGACACCATAATTGTTTCTTTAGTCGGAGCCGGAGCCATTTCATGGCTTTATTATGCCAACCGTTTGCAACAACTCCCGCTTGGTGTAGTCGGAGCAGCCATCAGTGTTGCGATTCTCCCTGTCTTATCAAAGTATATTAAAGAAGATAAGAATGATGAAGCCAAACGTGTCCAAACCCAAGCTTGCGAATATGGCGCATTATTGGCAATTCCATCCGCCGTGGCATTAATTTTCTTAAGCACGCCGATTGTAAACATATTGTTTGAGCACGGAAAATTCGGCCGTTTGGAAACAGAAATGACATCTTTAGCCGTAATTGCTTATTCATTCGGGTTACCGTCTTATGTTTTGGTCAAAGCATTAACACCAAACTTTTTTGCCAGAGGAGATACTAAAACACCGGTAAAATACAGTATCATTGTCTTCATTGCCAATTTATGCTTTTCTCTTTTATTAATGAAACCGTTCGGTCATGTTGGTGTTGCCGCCGCCACATCATTGGCTTCTTATGTTTCATTATACCAATATCTTCGTGGTTTGAAAAAAAGGGGCTATTGGAAAATAGATTGGAAATTATGCAAAGAAATCTTAAAAATCAGCATTTGCTCATTAATCATGGGTGGAATTATTTTTGCTGCAGAATATTTCTTAAACCAAGAATATCAAAATTGGTTATTGCTGGTTTACTGGAAAAAGCTCTTAATTCTTGTGGGCTTGTGCATGTTAGGACTTGCAAGTTTTGTAATTTTCGCTAAACTGATTAAGGTATCCAGTCTGGAAGAAATATTAAAAATTTTTATTCAAAAGACCAAAAAGCATGCATAAAACCTTTTTTGAAAATGTAAAAAAATTCATCCAAGAAAAAAAAGGAAAAATAAAATTTTCATTTTCCTTTGAAAAATTTCTTCATTTTCTAACAACATGGTGGCATTTTTTGCTCGCGGGTTTTGCTCTGTTTATCTTTTTATATTACCCGCTCGGGGGCTGGATTCTGCATAATATTGACAAAGATACCAATTATGAAGTAAAGCTTGCCAACAACAAGCAGTCAGCAACAATTGATATGGCTTCTTTCATCATCAGAAGAGAAGTTAATGACAAATTATGGACAGCAAACTCCCCGTTCTTTTATCCGTCATACTTTTTGGATAATATGCCAAGTTTTCAGTTAGGCATGATAGACGCTACAGCTCAAGTAATAGACAGCTTGCAAAAAAGAATAGATATGCCCATTCAAAACGCTAATGAAGAAACCGAATTAAAAAAAGCGGCCAATCTATTAAAATATGATGGTAAGATTTGGATGTTTTCTCCGCAAAACAGTTTTTCTCCGGCGCCTTCGGCCAACACACAATACCGCAAAGCCAGAAAAAGTCTTATCGCTTATAATCAAGCATTGATTAATGAAGAATATATCTTTTATAAAAGACCAAATGATTTAATATTCATCTTAAAAAAGATAAATAAAAATTTATCAAAATCCATTAACGAGTTAGACGCTCAAATCAGAGAAGAAAGCAGCAGTTGGGTAGACTTAAAAGCTGATAATATCTTCTATTACAACCAAGGCAAAGCTTATGCATATTATTTATTATTGCAAGCTTTAGGACATGATTATAAAGATATTTTGGTTGAAAAAGAAGCCTATGTTACCTGGACCAAAAGCATCAAGGCTCTTGAAAATGCCGTTAATGTTGATGCCGTCTATATTCGCAATGCAGAACTCAACAGTCTGACCGCGGCCAACCATTTGTTATATTTGGCTTATTATATTGAAAAAGCACAAAACTCTAACAAAAACATTATTTCAAAATTAGAAAAGGCAGGAAAAAAATAATGCTCATTGAAACACAACAAACCGCAGATGAAGATGTGTTAAACTTTTTTCCGCCGATAAAACTTTTGCAAGCGGGAAAAGCTGAATTTATTAATGCTAAATCTTTAAGAAAATCTCCTCTGGCAGAAAAAATTTTTGATATCGGCGGAATAAAATCTATTTTTATGACCGATGAATTAATCTCTGTTACCAAAGAAGAAGATCAAAGCTGGGACGAACTGAAGCCACAAATTTTGGCTGAAATCATGGATCATATTTCTTTAGGAGAAGCAACCATTATCTCCGAGCAAGATGACGTTGACGATTCGGATGTTATCAACCAAATCATCGGCTTGTTAAATGCCAGAATAAGACCAGCAGTCAAGCAAGATGGTGGTGACATTATTTTCAAATCTTTTGACAACGGAATAGTTTACGTTGAAATGAAAGGCAATTGTGCCGGCTGTCCTTATGCTCTGGTCACGTTAAAAGAGGGCGTAGAAAAAACCTTAAAAACATACATTCCTGAAGTCAAAGAAGTCAGAAACTATGAAAAAAAAGAAGGAGAAAAATCATAAAACGCTGTTTAATTATTTTTAGTTTTATTTTCGCTCTTCTGAATAGCACTCCATCTTATTCGGAACAGGCTGTTTTTTCAAAAAAAGACAACATAATTAATATAGAAAAAACCAACACTGCCGAATTAACAAAAATATACCAAGAAAACAACTATACTGTTTTTAATGCCCAAAATGATTGGCCTGTTCCTGCAATTTTCTTAAAAAAACTTCCATCAGATTTTGCTTCCATCAATGAGGCTGAACGAATAAACTTATTTATTCAAATTTTAACACCTTTGGCCATAAAAGTTAATCAAGATATATTAGAAGAAAGACACACACTTTTAGAGTTGCAAAAAAGTTTCATTGCTTCTCATACTTTAACAAAAGAGCAAACACAAACCTTAGAAGATCTTGCAAAAAAATACGATTTTTTCACCAGATTAAAAGGCAAAGAAAGAATAGACAGACAAATAAGCAAGCTTTTTGAAAGAATTGATGTTATTCCCCCTTCTATTCTGATTGCCATATCTGCAATTGAAACGGACTGGGGTAAAGCTTCTTTTGCCATAAACGGAAATGCATTATATCGTGAAATTTCATGGAATGATAAATCAGGAATTATACCCGAAGATGAGAAAGAAGACGCATCATACAGTATAAAAAGGTTCCCATCATTATACGCAAGCATGGGAAGTTTTGCGCGTAAAATAAATTCAAACATAAACTATGATTCAATGAAAGTTTTAAGACAAGAGATGCGTTATCGTAAAAAAATAATAGATGGACAATCTTTGGCTACAACCTTTATTCTTTATTCTCCCAAAAACAATTTTATCGGTTTGTTAGATTACACCATAACTTTTTATAAATTAACAAGATTAGATAATTTGCAACTCCAGAAGAAAATACCATTACCAAAAAATGAAAAAAAATAAAATTTCACAAAAAATTAACAAATTATTAGCCAAAATAATTATATAATACAAAAAGATACAGATTAAAGGCGGGTTAAATGAATAATAAATTAAGTAAAAAAGATATCACAAAGCTCTCCCAAAATCCAAATGCAGAAAACCGTACGGTTGCTGCACAGAAAGTTGCGTCTTTGTACAAAAGTGCATCATTATCCGGTCAAGCCATGCAATTAGCTGAAGATATTTTCAGAATTTTAATTCAAGATGTTGAATTAAAAGTAAGAGAGGCATTATCTGAAAGCTTAAAAAACAGCAAAAACCTACCTCAAGACATTGTAACAAATTTAATTAATGATATAGATTCTGTATCCATTCCGTTCATAAAATATTATGCAGACCTATCTGATGATGACATAAAAAGCATTATTGACTCTCAAAACTTTAATAAGCAAAAAGCTGTGGCTATGAGAGCTAACTTATCAGAAGATGTTTCTCACTATATTGCAGAAAAATGCACGGAAGATGTTGTTGGTATTTTGGTTTCAAATGAAAGTGCCGACATCAAAGAAAGGACTTATGATGTTATAATTGGTCGCTTTCCGGAAAGTGAAACTATTAAAAAGAATATGGTTTATCGTTCTGAGTTACCTGTTTCTATTGTTGAAAAAATTGTCCATACATTATCAGATGAGCTCTTAAAACATTTAGTATTAGCCCACAGTCTTCCAAATGACATTGCCTGTAATATTGTTGAACAAGTTAAAGAAAAGACCACATTAAAGATTTCGGAAGAATACAGTTCAGATAAAAAAATAGAAGAATTAATTCACGAATTATATACCTCCAACAGATTAACCTCTTCCCTTGTTGTCAGAGCAATCTGCATGGGGGATTTAAAGTTTTTTGAATATGCTTTGGTATATTTATCCAATACACCAATTATGGAAGTCAGAAAAATTCTTTTCAGCAGCAGTATGGACTTTATGATTCGCAATCTATTAAGAAAAGCATACATTCCAAAATCAATGTTTCCTGCCGTATTCAGCGCTTTAAAAATCATAAAAGAAATGCGTCTTGATTACAAGAAAAATGACAGTAAATCATTCATGCACAAAGTTATAGAAAGAATTTTATCTTATGGTTCTGCCGGAGACGATTTAAGTGAAGAGGATGTAAATTATCTAATTTCTAAAATTTGTTGATAATCTTTAGAAAAAATAAAACTTTTCTTTGCTATTTCTAATAGAATAACTAAGATAAGATAAAATATATGAACGAATATAGTGAGAAAAGACGTGGCCTACGACAATAACAATTCAATATTAAATAAACTTTTAGAGATATCTTCCTCTCTAATGGAGGAAACGGATTACCTAACCAATATTGAAAAAATAATAGATTTGGCCGGAGAATATTGCGGTGCTGAATGTGGATTTTTCTACACCGCAACAGATGATAAATTTTTAAATTTAGAATATAGCTATAACAAAAAACTCAATCAAAAAAAATACGGATCAGATAACAACACATATATTCAAAGTATTTTTTTACCAGAAAGCAAAAGTAAAAAACAAAAAAGTGCCATTGAAATATCTGTTTTAAACAATGAAATTGTTAATTTAAATGCCATTTACAGCAAACAAGAAATGGATAATACATTTTTTGCCAACTACGATGCATTAAACAACTATAACTCGCTTTCTCTTTTATCTTTTCCGCTTATAAACCATAAAGGTTATGTTATCGGCGGCATACAATTTACCAACCCTCAAGATAGTTCGGGAAAAGGAATAACATTTACCAAAGATATGGTAGATGATATATTATCAATCTGTTCTCTGGCCTCCTTGGTTTTAGAAAATAAAAAACTTGGAGATGACTATGTTCAGCTTATGGAATCTTTTATTGAAGTTTTAGCCAGAGCCATAGATGCAAAATCACCATACACGGGAGCACACTGCCAAAGAGTTCCTGTTATAACCAGAATGTTAGCCACAGCTGCCGTACAACAAACTGAAGGCCCGTTAAAAGATTTTGAAATGAGCAATGATGATTGGTATGCTCTCAATATTGCCTCATGGTTGCATGATTGCGGAAAAGTAACAACACCTGAATATGTAGTAGATAAAGCCACAAAGCTTGAAACGGTTAACAATAGAATTCACGAAATTCGTAATAGATTTGAAATTTTAAGAAGAGATGCTCATATTGAATATTTAAAAAAGCGTCTTGCAAATACTGCTACTAAAGAAGAATTGCAAGCAGAGTTTGTTGCCAATGTAGAAGAATTAGAAAAAGAGTTTGATTTAGTAGCCAGATGCAATACCGGAGACGTTGCTCTAACAGATAAAGATATTCAAGCATTAGATGAAATTAGCAAAAAGCAATTTGTCAGATATTTTAGTCGCACCAAAGGCATATCTTGGGCAGAAAGAGATAGTCTGGAAGATTTAGAAAAAGCAAGCCATCCCGAATTTGAAAACCTCTTACAAAACCGCAAAGATCATATATTTGGCCAATATAATCGCGGGGAACTATATAACTTAAAAGTAAGAAGCGGAACAATCAACAAAGAAGAAAGAGAAAAGATTAATGAACATATCGTTGTTACAATTGATATGCTCAAGGCTCTTCCTTTTCCAAAAGAATTATCCAATGTGGTAGAATATGCAGGAGCTCACCATGAACGCATAGATGGTAAAGGTTATCCCAACGGTTTAACCGGAGATCAAATGTCTATTCCAGCCAAAATTATGGCTATTTCAGATATCTTTGAAGCTTTAACGGCAAATGATCGCCCCTATAAAGAGCCTAAAAAACTTTCTCAAGTTCTATCAATTATGCAATATATGAAAAACTCCGGTCATATAGACCCTGATTTGTATGAAGTCTTTATTAAATCCGGTGTTTATAAAGAATATGCAGACCAATATGTTTCTCGAGAACAAATTGATGATATTAATCCGGAGGATTATTTATAATAATGCTGGAAATTCATACAATTTTGTGCCGAGCCGGCACAATGGATAATTATTCTTATCTCATCATAGACAAAGCAACCGGTAAATCTGCCATTATTGATCCATCAGAAACAACACCGATAGTAACACTCTGTGAAGAGCTTAAAATAAAACCAGACTACATCTTTAACACACATCATCATTTTGACCATACAGATAGCAATTTAGATATCAAAGAAAGATATCAAGCGCAAGTAGTCGGCAATGTAAATGATGCTTCAAGAATAAGAGGTTTTGATATTGGCGTTAAAGAAGGAGATATTTTTCTTTTAGGAGAAAGCAAAGCTGAAATTATAGATGCTTCAGCACATACACAAGGTCATATTTTATGGTATTTTCCTCAAGATAAAGCCTTGTTTACCGGAGACACTTTATTTAATTTGTGTATTGGTGGTCTTTTTGAAGGAAGCGCAGAAGAAATGTATGCCGCTTTAGAAAAAATTAAAAATCTGCCTGATGATATTAATTTTTATCCAGGACATGAATATACACGTTATGGCGCAGCAGATGCCTTAAAAAAACTCCCCGATGAACCTATGCTCAAAGAATATCTCATCCAAGCTCAACAAAAATTATCTCAAGGTTTACCTGTTGCTCCGGTAACATTGGGTGTTGAAAAGAAGTGCAATCCCTACCTTGTTGCATCAACATTAAATGAACTAAAAAATTTATTATAAAAAAAATAGACAAAAATACAAAAATATGATATAAAGAATATAGATGTACGAATATTGGAGTAAAAGCAATGGCTAAAGAAATTAAGAATTTTGAAGATTTTTTAGAGGCATTTAAGGCAAGAATTCCTCAAGGTATGGTTATTGATACAGAAAAAATGGATGATTTGAAAAAAATCTATGAAACCAAAGGAAAAATCGACAAAATTGAAAATTTCTGCGTCAAAGCTGAAGATGTAAAAAACAAACAAGAAACAAATAAAGAACAACAAAATAAAGAAAACGCAACTGTTATTAATGAAGTAGCCCCTCAAAGAAGTGAAGAAAACACCAATGCCCCTGCTCCAGTAGCCACTCAAAACGAAGATAATAATTGGAAAAGCGAAATTGAAAAAGAATGGCGTTTTTGGGGATCAGAAAATAATTTGCTTTATGAAGATGCCAGCTTGCCTAATGAGCCGGAAACATTAAGCCTACGCTTTTACAAATCAGAAGAAGACAAAAAAAGTCACAATTTTGAAGCTGAAATCTCATACAATGGTCCCAACAATTTAACCCTAACCAGCCCTAAAGGCAAAACACCTGATGAAAAATATTTTCAAAAAACTGTTGAATTAGCTATGAAAAATGGCACTGCCATTGAATTTGGCGATATCAAATCTCCTGAATTCAAAGCCAAATTATTAGCCGCTTGTATTAAGAACGGAGCTGAAGTTACCAATATGCCAACAGCGGAAGAAATCGCAAAATGGCCGGATGAATTGAAAAAAATGGTTGAAGATGCCAGAACACAAGCCGGTCAGACAGCCAACAATCAAGAAGGCAATACGGCCAATACGCAAGAAGCTAATACAGAAAACAAACAAGAAGAGCAATCACAACAAAATTCTTCAACAAAAAACAAAATTGCAGAATTAAGAGCTCGCATACAAAATCGCAATGCAAATCTGGAAGAAGCAAGAGAAGCCGCTATGATTACCGGTGGTGAACTTCTCAAAGAAGATGTCAAAGCCATCGAGCAAGAAGGCATGACTGCAGAAGAAATCAAACTTCGCGAGTTACGCGGACAAGCCAAAGAAGGAGATAAAAAAGCCGGCCACGAATTAGATAAACGCCGTTATAATACAATGACTGATGAATTCAAATATGAAAGAGAAGTAGAGGTTGATGAAAAAGGTCAAGCCAAAACGGATGATAAAGGCAAACCGGTTTACAAAAAAGACAAAGACGGCAACTTTGTTTACAAACAAAATGACAAAGGCCAAAAGATAAAGACTGCCGCCTATGAAGCATTCTTAAAAAGAGCCGGAAACAATTTAAGCAAATAACAAAAAGCCCGCTTTAGAGCGGGTTTTTTTATTACTTAGATATTTTCGGAAAACCGTTTGTTTGGCGCAAACATTCTCCAACCACCATCACGGCAGACACAGCCACATTAATTGAGCGAGCATTTTCATTCATCGGTATCAACAATCTGGCATCAACCGTTTCATGCACTTCTTGCGGCACACCGGCACTTTCACGCCCCATAAGAATAATGTCATTAGGCTTAAACTCAAAATTATAATAAGGCTCGGTTGCATGTGTTGTCAGCAAAACAATACGCCCATATTCTTCCGGATGTTCTTCACGATATTTCAAAAAATCATACCAAGAGTTATGACGACGATATTTCACTAAATGCAAATAATCCATGCCGGAACGCTTAAGTGTATGCTCAGAAAAGACAAAACCACAAGGTTCAATAATATCTAATTCCACATCCAAACAAGCCCCTAAACGAAGCAATGTTCCCGTATTTTGCGGAATATCAGGCTGAAAAAGCGCCAATCTCATTTATCTTTCTCCTCTAAATTATAAGACTGAAATACAACCAAGATAGAGGAAAATCAAGCAAAAAAAAAAACAGGTTCCGTCCTCACGACGAAACCTGAAATAAAAACTACAACAAATAAACTATACAAACCGATACTTTTTCCCGAAAAGCCGATCGGTTATGGCGTTTAATGTCTTGGCCGCAGAGAAGCTGTCTGAATCAGCGTAAAATTTATAAAAACGTCTGATTTTTAACTTTAGCTTTTGCAACGCCAAGGCATATTTTATTTCTTCTCGAACACGCTGTGTTTCATCTGTGGATGTTGGCAACAGCTCTTTGAAGATTGGTTCATCCGGTTCATAAGATTTTCCCGTCTGTTCTGTCACAAAAAGTGACAGATTTTCAAGGAAGACCTGACGATTTTTGTTCGACTTCCGGATAAGAGACGAAAATTCATGAACATAATCGTCAATAGTTATTAAACCACATTTGAACTCAGCCTTGAGCTTAAGTTCTTGACAAACCTTTTGCCAAAGCAGTGGCGCATTGTCATTGTAAACAACTGTGTCTAAAGCGATACCGGAACGCAGTCCAGACACTTCAGAAAAGTTCTCTACAACAATGTCAAATAACCACTCTTGTGTTTCATTAATTCCCATAGCTTTAATAATTAAAAAAATTAAACAATATAATATATTCTCTGCGACTCTATATAGCACAAAATAACTTTATTGTCAATTTTTTGTCAAAAAAAATATTTATAGAGAACTTAGCATAAGACACAAGGGCTAAAAAAGTTCAAAAAACAAGAAAAATAGAGTGATTTGAGGAGCGAGAAAAATTCTAATAACCGCTAAGCAAAAATGCCTTTAATATGGCATTTTTGTCTGCAAGGTCTTTGGAACATCTTGTTGAGTTAGGCTATAAAAATAGCCGCAACGAAACTAGATGCCTAAGCAAAAAAAGGGTACATGAATTTTTCGAGACGACAACAAATTGCTCTAGTTTCCCGTTATACGAACTTTTGCAAAAAGGTCGTTATGTGAGGAAGATAATAAGATTTAAGGAAAATTGTGAGCGAGCGTACATACAGGTACGTGACCGAACAATTTATCCGCAAAATCTGTATTAGATTTCCACAGAACAACCTTTTATTAAAGGCTTGGAGAATGTGGCGAGTAGTAGGCGCCGGGGGAAAAAGTACCGCAGCGTACAAAAGGTACGTGAGGAAACTTTTGACCAGATGGCAACGCACTAATCGCCCATTATACAAGCCTTTTTTCTATACGTTGAAAAGGAACTCTAAAATATCCCCGTCTTGAACAACGTAATCTTTGCCTTCGGAGCGCATTTTGCCGGCTTCTTTGCAAGCTTGTTCACCACCTAAGGCAACATAATCATCATAAGAAATGGTTTCGGCACGAATAAAACCGCGTTCAAAATCGGTATGGATAATACCGGCGCATTGTGGTGCTTTAGAACCTTTCAAGAAGGTCCAAGCGTGTACTTCCTTTGGTCCGCAAGTAAAGTAAGTTTGCAAGCCCAAAAGGTCATATCCGGCACGAATAATTTTTGACAAGCCTGATTCTTCTAACCCCAATGAAGAAAGGAACTCTTTCTTTTCTTCTTCGGTTTCCAATTGAGCTACTTCTGATTCAATTTCGGCAGAAATAATAACGGCTTTAGCATTTTCTCTTTCAGCTTTTTCAAATACGCGTTTTGAAAAGTCATTTCCGGTTGCAGCAGATTCTTCATCAACATTACAAACATAGAGAACCGGTTTAGAGGTCAAAAGTTGCAACATTTTATAAGCTTTCCATGCATCTTTGTTTGAAGCATCCGGAGCAGCCACGCGAGCCGGTTTGCCTTCGCGCAAAGCCTCAATAATCGGGGTCATAACTTGCACGTTAACAATAGCATCTTTATCTCCGCCTTTGGCTTTTTTGTTCACTTGGTCAAAGCGTTTTTCCAAAGAATCTAAGTCTGCAATCATCAACTCTGTTTCTACGATTTCGGCATCACGAATAGGGTCAACAGAACCAATAACGTGGGTAATATTATCATTTTCAAAACAACGCAAAACATGAATAATGGCATCAGTCTCACGAATGTTAGCCAAGAACTGGTTGCCTAAGCCCTCACCTTTGGAAGCACCTTGCACCAAACCTGCAATATCCACAAATTCAAGCTGGGTTGGCACAACTGATTTTGGTTTAACAAGCTCAACCAATTTATCCAAGCGTTTATCCGGCACTGCCACACGACCTGTGTTTGGCTCAATGGTGCAGAAAGGAAAGTTTGCTGCCTGAGCGGCAATTGTTTGTGTTAAAGCATTAAAGAGGGTTGATTTTCCAACGTTTGGCAAACCAACGATACCGCAATTAAAACCCATAAAAAAACTCCGTCTAAATTAAATAACTTAAACAGAGTTTTATATGATAAGTGCACCTTTTTCAAGCAATATTTTTCTTATTTCATCATTCCAAGCTGACCGGAAAACTTTGCCATTCCATCTTTGAGCAAAACAGGTAATGTTTCACAAACAATTTGAATGTTTTTTTCAATCACTTCGGCATCAGCCTTAGAAAAGCGAGATAACACATGGTTCACCACGGCATCTCCGTTTCCTTGCGGATGCCCTACCCCGATTCGTATGCGGTTATAATTCGGCGTAATAGCCGCATCAATAGACTTTAGGCCATTATGACCACCGGCTCCGCCACCGATTTTTGCTTTGATTTTACCAACCGGCAAATCCATATCATCATGAATCACAATCACGTTTTGCGGTAATATTTTATAAAAATTAGCAGCCTTAACAACCGAGTTTCCGGAAAGGTTCATATAGGTCTGGGGTTTTAAGAGATAAACTTTCTCACCATTAATGTTTCCTTCGGCAATCAAGCCATCAAATTTAGATTTGAAAGGAGAAAATTTGTAAGCAGAATGCAAAGCGTCAGCCGTCATAAAACCCATGTTATGACGTGTTTTATCATATTCTGCGCCGGGGTTGCCCAAACCAACAATCAAAAACATTTTTATATCCTCACCAAAAAAGGAACCATTAAAATAAGCCAGAGTTTGAACTTAGTAATAAGAAATAAGGGAGAAAGTACCGCAGTGTACATAGACGTACATGAGGAAACTTTCTCCCGCAATTTCTGTATTAATAAGTCAAAATACGACTTATTTTCTTAAGAAGTCGACGTGCAAAGGCATGTCAGAAACCGGATGGAACTGAACATCTTGGCAAGAAACTTTTTCTGCCTTACCGTTAATAACAACTTCAATGTCAGAGCTGTAAAAATCAGCCATATCCAAAGCTTTTTCCAATTCAACTGGGTGCAAGCTAATCATTTGAGGTTCTTTTTTGTTACCATAAATAACGGCAGGAACACGACCTTCTTTACGACATGCGCGAGCTGCCCCCTTACCTGCTTGTTCACGAACCAAAGCATTAAATGTAATTTTAGACATTTTATTACTTCCTTATAAAAAAATTTTAACTATCCTCATTCAAACCTCCAGGGGTGCTTGAACGATTAAGCTGACTAATACACCGATTTTTCAGATATTTCAAGTATTTTTTATCAAGAAAAAGCTATATGATATTACCTCATAAAAAAAGATTTATTTTCTTTTTTTAGAAAATAAATCTTTTTATCATCGTTAATATTTCTTCACTAGCTTATCATAACAAATAGATGCCTTAACCAAATTAACAATAGCTTTAGCAAAGCAAATAAATGTAGATATCAGCCCTAAAATGGCCCATGCTTTAATATGAGCACCCAAAGGATTTTCTTCAAGCAAACATCTAAGCATATAAAGGAAAAGTCCCATAAGCAACAAACAAAAAAAATAGATTACAACACATCCCACCTGTGCACCCATAAATTTCGATAAATCTAACAGATTCATTCGATTCATTTTTTCAGCAGATTGCCTCAAAGAAATAAAACCAAAAACTCCCAACACGATTAACATCAAACAAAGAGTAATAAAAATTAACTCCATAACCTTAATAAATTCCATAGTCTTAATATTTTAAAATTAATAATAATGTTAATTAAGCGTAAAATAACACTATTTCTCAAACTGTCAACAAATTAGACAAAAAAAACTCGCTTTCTTTTTTCAAGAAAACGAGTTTTTTATTTTTACAATTCACAAATCTTTTGATAAGTATTTATGCTCCACATAAAAAGCAAAGCAAATAAAACATCACCAACAACCAAACCAACGGTAATAATATTAGCTATGATGTTTGAAACTTGCGCTTCCAATACCCAAAACCACATAAATATCACACCAAATGTCACAAAAAAACCAAAACCGAGAAAAGCCCCTATTTCATGGATTTTTCGAACCAATTGAACCTTACCTATAACGCGATGTGGTTGTTGTTGAACATATTTGACGTTCTTGTCACATTTTTTTAACGCGCAAACGCCATATATATTCAAGACTAGGCACACAGCAATGAAAAAAATCAAAATCAACAACATAGTTCAAAAATTTTGAAATTAATGCATTTCCTGCAACAGATACATTTTCCTTCTGTTGTCATATTTCAGGACTGCAACTGTAATGATATCTCCTGAAGGCTTTTCATCCAAATAACCCCTAAGCTCCTCATGATACATATCAAATTTGTAAATCCATAAACCTTTTTGCTGTCCTTCAATTCTTGCATCGGTAATTATATTTTCACAAATTTCATGAGAGATATCTAGTGCATCTTTTCCAATTAAAATCATTTTTCTCACAAAAGCAAGTAAAAGAACCGCAGATACACTAAAAATAAAAAAGCTTAATTTTTGCACCAAACTGGGTTGTAATTTGTACCATACCCCCCAGATGAGTAGGCAACAAACAAAGAAGAAAGCCAAACAAAAGACCGCCAGAAGCTTACTCATAAAAGCTAATGTTTTTAAATTTTTTATCTCCTTCTTTTCCCAAAATAAATCTATACCTTGATTTACACACTTTGGAAAAAAATAAAAACAATAAAGCTCAGCTACAAATAAGATTACTGAAAGAATAAAAATAACATAAATCATAATAAAAAATTTTAAAATTAATAATCATTTTAACTGTCCTTAAAATAGCCTATTTTTCCAAAGCTGTCAACAAATTAGACAAAAAAACCGTCTTCTAAAAAAGAAAACGGTTTTTCGATTAAGGTAATTTAAAGAATCTTCTTACAAATCCCAATAGCTTTTATTCCGGCAATTAAAAATAAAAATGCCGAAGTGCTCCACATCACAACTAGAATTTTTGACCAGATATCCGGCATAACAAAATTCTTGGCACCAAAATAAACCAACATTAAGGCAAAATCAGCTACGAACAAAATTATTCCTTGATGTCTTATAGATTTAACCTCATTGATAGACCAATCTAAATAAAGTTTATCACCCAAAGGCAATTGATGCCGCCTTTGTCTATCCAAAAAATCAACAATCATCTTTTGATCTTTTTCAAGGCTAATCAAATAAGAAATGCCAATTGCAATAAAAAAAATGCTAACGGCGAAAAAAATAATATTTTCCATAACAAAAAAAATTAAAAAAACAATAATTAGGTAAAACAAGGATAAAATATCTTTTTTTTCACTTTATGTCAACAATATCCACTCAACAAAAAAGCACTCTCAAGGAGTGCTTTTTTATTAAGGTAGATTACGGAATTATTTTTCCAAATCTTCTCCTGTTTCTTGGTTAACTCTCTTAGCAGAAAGTTTGATTTTACCACGGTTATCAGTACCCAAACATTTAACCCACATGGTATCACCTTCTTTATAGAAGTCAGAAACGGAAGCAATACGTTCGTTCTTAACTTCAGAGATGTGAACCAAACCTTCTGTTGTACCAAGGAAGCGAACAAAGGCGCCAAAGTCCATAATCTTGGTAATAACACCTTTATAGATTTTGCCTTCCTCAGGAACAGCAACAATACCCAAGACCCACTCAAGAGCAGCATCACCGTCTTCTTTTTTATTAGAAGCGATTTTAACGATACCGTCATCGGTAATTTCAATCTTGGTATTGGTTTTTTCAGTAATTTCACGAATAACCTTACCACCAGTTCCGATAACTTCACGAATTTTATCAACCGGAATTTTAATTGATACAATGCGCGGAGCTTTGTCAGAAACATTTGGACGCGGTTCAGAAATAGCTTTTGCCATCTCGCCCATAATATGGATACGACCTTCATGAGCTTGAGCCAAAGCTTTTTCCATAATTTCTTTAGTGATGGATGTAATTTTGATATCCATTTGCAAAGCAGTCACACCGTCTTTTGTACCGGCAACTTTAAAGTCCATATCGCCAAGGTGGTCTTCATCACCCAAGATATCGGTCAAAATAGCAACACGACCGTCATCTTCTTTAATCAAGCCCATGGCAATACCGGCAACCGGCTTTTTCAACGGAACACCGGCAGCTTCCAAAGACATGGTTGTACCGCAAACAGTAGCCATAGAAGAAGAACCGTTAGACTCCATAATATCAGATACAACGCGAACGGTGTAAGGGAATGCATCGCTGTCTTTTGGCATCATCGGGTGAATAGCACGCCAAGCGAGTTTTCCGTGACCGATTTCACGACGTCCTGGGCTGCCCAAACGACCGCATTCACCAACAGAGAACGGAGGGAAGTTGTAGTTGAGCATAAAGTCTTCTTTATATTCATCCAACAAGCCATCAACAATTTGAGCATCATCACCTGTACCCAAGGTAGTAACAACCAAAGCTTGAGTTTCACCACGAGTGAACAAAGCAGAACCATGAGCCATTGGCAAAACGTCTACTTGGCAAGAAATCGGACGAACGGTTTTGGTATCACGACCATCAATACGACGACCGGTGTTCAAAACACCTTCACGCATAACACGATGCATCAATTTTTCAATAACATCGTTAACATATTTAACTTCCATCTCATTTTCGGGATCGATGGTAGCTTTAACTTCTTCAGCCAAAGCACCCAAGTTTTCACCGCGTTTGAGTTTATCGGTTTCTTTGAAAGCTTCCTCATATTTGCCGCGGAATTGTTTAGCAACTTTCTCATAGAGTTCATCAAACTCTTTCGGGAAGGTTGGCATTTCCCAGCGCGGTTTACCGGCTTCTTTAGTCAAATCTTCAATCATTTGAATAACCGGTTGGAAGTTTTCAAAACCAAACATAACGGCACCGAGCATAACTTCTTCAGAAAGTTCTTGTGCTTCAGATTCAACCATCAAAACGCCTTCCTTAGTACCGGCAACAGAAAGTTCCAATAAAGAT
The DNA here is from genome assembly GCA_944392265.1 of uncultured Alphaproteobacteria bacterium. Classification (GTDB taxonomy): domain Bacteria; phylum Pseudomonadota; class Alphaproteobacteria; order RF32; family CAG-239; genus CAJLXD01. Next base: position 29,389 of record CALXWC010000020.1, read on the forward strand.
TCTTTTTGTTGTTCAATGGTTGGGTTCAAAATATATTGTCCGTCTTTATAGCCGATTTTTGCAGCACCGATAGGACCTAAGAACGGAATACCGGACAAGCTCAAAGCAGCAGAAGCAGCAATCATGGAAATGATATCAGAGTCGGTATTTTTATCATGAGATAAAACTGTACAAACAACTTGAACTTCATTTTTGAAGGCATCCGGAAAGAGCGGACGGATTGGACGGTCAATCAAGCGAGAAATAAGAACTTCACGTTCAGAAGGTTTTCCTTCGCGTTTCATAAAACCACCGGGGATTTTGCCGGCAGCATAATATTTTTCTTGATAGTTTACTGTCAACGGAAAGAAATCTTGGTCAGCGGCAACTTCCTTAGCTGCACAAACTGTGGCAATAACCACTGTTTCGCCGTAAGATGCAACAACGGCACCTTCAGCCTGACGTGCAATTTTACCGGTTTCGAGCACCAGTTTTCTGCCGCCCCATTCCATTTCTCTGCGAGAAACTTTAAAATCAATCATACAATATCCTTTCATAATATATATTTCTTTTCGGACTTACCTCTTAGATAAAAACCCATTATAAGCAAAAGATTCTTACCTAAGAGTTAAGTCCACACATCTCACCTCTGAAAGCCAGAGGATTTTATAAAAACGAGTGCGAAGCTTTAATCTCCGCACCCGTTATAAATTTATTTAGGCACAAACATTGAAAAAAGTCTGCATATAACCAAATTGATTTAAACTTTTTTCCATTTTTTGCCTCAATATTTTTACTTTCTCAAGTCTAATTTCTTGATGATTTCTTGATAACGGCTTTCGCTTTTACCTTTGAGGTAGTCCAAAAGGTGACGACGGCGAGAAACCATTTTCATCAAACCCAAACGAGAGTGTTTATCTTTCGGGTGGGTGTTGAAGTGTTCGATAAGGCTGTTAATACGAGCAGTCCAAATAGCAATTTGAACTTCCGGAGAACCGGTATCGTTCGGATTAATAGCATAAGTTTTAATCAAATCTTGTTTGTTTTCATTAGAAATCGACATCAATATTTTCCTTTTATTTAAGATACGGAA
>CALXWC010000021.1 GCA_944392265.1 uncultured Alphaproteobacteria bacterium
TCGTAATATTCGGATATATCATCCATAAATGTCAGCTTGTGCGCAAAGGAAAGATTCTCTATCGGGTCCGGAATATCACCGCCTGCCGGAATATAAATATCGTTGATTTCAATATCATCAAACACAGTTGCCTTGATATGGCGCGCATCTTGTTTGCCCACCCAATCGCAACGAGCCACATTTAGCAAAGGCTCTTTGCTCAAAATAGCCACACCGTTATAACCGGCCATACCATAAAGCGCAATCTCAGGGTATCCTAATGCACGAATAGCATCAAAAGGAAAATCTTCTTCTTTGGCTTTTACTTCTTGCAAGCAGATAATGTCCGGATTTTCGGTTTCAATCAATTTTTTCAAAGCATCCATACGAATACGAATGGAGTTGGTGTTCCATGTGGCAAGTTTGAATGTCGTCATTTTTTATCTTTTCTTATAGTTCAAAGGATTCTTCTTGTTTTTGCGGAATTGGAATAATTTACTGTCCAAATCAACATCTTTTTGCGCACCGTAGAGAGAAACAGTTACTTCCACAGATTGTGGGTCAGTTACTTTCCATTGTTTGAGTTCAAACGGCTCTTTGTTAAAAATAAGCGTAATCGGGTTAATATCTTTCTTTTGCGGATATTCCACCACAAGCATAATGGTGCCGCGGTCTTCATAAAAATCGATAACTTTCAGATTTTTTCCGTCAATTTTGATATCATTACCCAGAATAAGAGTTGCCGGAATATCGTCATAATCAATATGGGTTACTTGGTCGAGCTCTTTATCATTATAAACAATAAACTCACCATTACCGATGATGTCAACATTAACCGGCTCTCCATATTCCATGCGAATTTTGTTTGGTTTGGCAATATAAATTTTCCCTTCGGCAGAACTTCCGTTGCTTGCCGTTTGCACAAAATCAGCCTTAAGAGTTTTGAGGTTATTAAGATATGTCTCAACTTGAGAAATAACTTCTTTGCTGGGCTGTTTAGCCAAAGCCATAGAGGCCACGCAGCAAAAAGCACAAATAAAAGCACAAAGTTTTTTCATTAGATGTTTTAACCTCTCTTAAGCATTACGCGTTTTGAAAATTCCATTTTCAAAACCTTGAATTTCTTTGTTTTTATCAGCCAATTCCAAACGTTTTTCCGTAAGGGCGGCATATTCTTTTTCTCTTTCGATTCCAATATAATGGCGATTAAGTTTTTTCGCAACCACAGAAGTTGTGCCGGAGCCGACAAACGGGTCTAAAATCACATCGCCCTCGTTACTGGAAGCCAAAATGAGCTTGGCAATCAGTTTTTCTGGTTTTTGGGTGGGATGATTGGTATTTTCAGGCATAGACCAGAATGGAATGGAAATGTCTGTCCAAATGTTGGAGGGGTGGGTCAAACGTGTTTTGCTTATGCCGTCATCAACCCAATCTTTAGGTTTGCCGTTTGTATCTCTATATGGCGCAATAACGGGACGCTGAACTTTAACGGCATCCAAATTAAACGTATAATCTTTGCTTTTGGTAAAAAACCAAATATCTTCTAAGCAGTTTTTCCAATTGTTTTTGGCGCCTCTGCCTTTTTCTCTTTCCCAAGAAATGCGGTTTTGCAGCAAAAAATATTTTCCGGCAATTTCAGGAATGGCAATAGATGTTTTCCAGTCTGAGCAAATATAAATAGAGCCGTTTTCTTTAAGCAAACGCACGGTTTTTTTGAGCCATTTATCGAGCCATTTCATATATTCATTTAAGCCCATTTCTTTGAACGTGGTACCGGAAAAACTTTTGGTCAGATTATATGGAGGGTCAACAACAATCAAATCTATTGAGTTTTCTGGCAAAAAATCAAGCGCTTTGAATGTGTCTTGCCAAATTGTTTTATCCAAGACTTGCTCCAAGCCAATAGGTGCAGAAACCTTAACGCTACGCTTGGCGTATTCGTTAATTTCACTTTTAGAAAGTTCAATGGTTTTGTTGCGAGGAGCTTTATCTTTTTTCATTTTTCTTAAAGACTATTCTTCACCGAATTTATTATTAATCAGTGCGTCAATAGCATCTAAAGCTTCTTTGGCTTGAGCTCCCTTGCAGGTAACTTTGATGGTGGTGCCTTTAGAAGCGGCCAACATCATCAAGCCCATAATAGAACAACCGCTAACGGTTTGTCCGATTCTTTCAACCTCAACTTCGCAGTCAAAAGGAGCTATTGTTTTAACAAAAGCGGCTGCAGCGCGAGCGTGCAACCCTTTTTTATTTTGAATTTCAAGTTCTTTAGAAAAAGCGGAGTCAGTCATGTGTTACATTCCCAAAAGTTGTGAGGCAATATTAATATACTTTTTGCCGGCTTCTTGAGCGCCTTCAACCGTTTCTTTCATGGTTTTATCTTTACGCAAAGAGGCAATTTTAATGAGCATCGGCAAATTCATTCCGGCCAAAATCTCTACATTGGCTCTATCCATAATAGAAATTGCCAAATTAGATGGCGTTCCGCCAAACATATCAGTCAATAACACAACACCTTTTCCGGAATCAACTTTATTAACTTTTTCAATGATTTCGGCGCGGCGCATTTCCATATCGTCTTCCGGACCGATGCATACGGCTTCAACATTATCTTGTTTGCCAACCACATGTTGCATGGCAGAGATAAATTCCAATGCCAAGTTGCCGTGAGTAACCAAAACTAAACCAATCATCTTTTTTCCTTTAACTTATTTGTGAGAACTGCTTGCCCAACATTTAACGGCACCAAACTGCGCTAAAAGCTCATCTTTTGTTTTAGCTTTAACATATTCATCAGCGCGAGTTTGTCTTCCCTCAACCACAATTTCTTCCACATTTTCAACCGGAACGGCATATGTGCGCTCAACCATTTTTCCTTGCAATTCCACAATGAGCAAGAACTCGGCTTCTGCCAAAGGAGCGCGTGTATCTTCATCAATATCGTCAAGTTTTACGGCCAAATGAGCATCTCTTTTCAAAAGAGCTGTTTTTTTGCCGTCAAATTGCAAAACAGGATTTTCCGGATTGCCTTTTCTGGCATCGATAAAAATGGCCAATTCACCATATTTATTTTCAATGATTTCATAAAAATCTTGTTTTTCGATGAGGGTATAATATTGTGTTTCCATGAGATATAAACCTTATTTTTCAAACATATTTACTAAATGATAATACAATAAGACAAGAGTGTCAATTTTGAGTTAACATTCACCCTTATTTTTGAACAATCTGGTTGTTTTTTACCTCAAAAAACAAGGCGTCATTTTTCAAAGATTGAAAGAGCTCAGGATTAGTTGACGTGATCCATGCCTGCAAGTTAAGATCTCTGATTTTTTCCAACAAAGCCTCGCGTTTAATATCATCTAAGTGGGCAACCACCTCATCAAGGAGCAAAACCGGCGCAAAGCCTTGATGCAAGGTTTGAGATTTTGCTTGCGCTAAAATAATGCTGACAAGCAAAGATTTTTGTTCTCCCGTAGAGCATAATTCGGCCGGCATATGTTTTTTACGATAAAAAACCTTAAAATCAGTGCGATTAATGCCGTCAATATTATCATTATAAAGCACATTTTTTCTTTGATCTTTAAGGCTGTTCTTATAAAAATCTTCCACTTCCAAAGCGGGTTTTTCATTGAGCATTTTTTCAATTAAGCCATCGAGCTCTAAACGAACGCTGGGGAAGATGTCATCCGGCTCATGCTCAATAAACGTATTGAGCTTGGCAATTTGTTCACGTCTTGCCGCGGCAATTGCCACACCGAGAGAGGCCATGTTTTCCTCTAAAGAGGCAAGCCAATGATTATCTTTTATGCCGGATTTAATGAGCTGGAACCATTCTTTGTATAAATGTTCAAAATTTGCCGTTCTTTTGGCGTGTTCCAAATCAAATGCATAAACCAAACGGTCTAAAAAACTGCGTCTGGGTTGAGAACCGCCACGGAATAATCTATCCATTTGCGGCGTGAGCCATATGGCGGAAAAATATTTGCCAAGCTCAGATTGAGAAGAAATTTTTGTATCATCAATTTTGACGATTCTTCTTTCATAAGATGAATCTTTAATTGATTTTTCAACCGCTGTTCCAATGTCAAATTCTTCTTCCCCACGGGCAATGGTAGAAGAAACAGCCCAAGTGTTTAATGCAATTTCGGTTGGTGCATATTCAGATTCGTTTGCAATGGGGCAGATTCTTTTAACATCGGCCAATCTGGCTCCACGCAAGCCTTTCCCTGGGGTCAAAAAAGAAATTGCTTCCAAAATATTGGTCTTGCCGGTACCGTTTTCTCCGGTAATGATAATCGGGCAAAGTTGGGCGTTTATTTTAAGAAAAGGATAATTTCTAAAATTAGTTAAAGTCAGGCGCATAACACCTGACTTTATACTATGATTAAGCTCTAAATTTAAGGCTAAATTATCCATTCCTTAAACCAATATATTAAACTCTCATCGGCATCAAAACATAGATGGCGCTGGAGTCTGTTGTGTCATGAATAACAGAAGGAGAAGAAGCGTCTGCGAAAGAAATGCGAACGGCTTCGCCTTTAACTTCGTTCAAAATATCCAAAAGATAACGGAAGTTATAGCCGATTTCAACGGTTTCACCTTCATATTTTGCTTCCAATTCTTCTTGAGCAGAACCCAAATCAGGGCTGGAAGTTGTAATTGTAACATGGTTCGGATTCGTAATAACCTTAATGGCGCGAGTTCTTTCTGCCACAACAGAAACACGGTCAACGGCAGAAGAAAGCTCTTTAACGTTTAATTCCAAATTTTTATCATTGTCGGTCGGAATAACGCGTTCATAATCCGGATATGTACCGTCAATGAGTTTTGAGGTTAAGGTTACATCTTCAAAAGCAAAGCGAACTTTGTTTTCAGACATAGAAACCGTAATATGGTCAGCATTATTGTCATCCAAGAGTTTTCTGATTTCTGTAATGGTTTTTCTTGGAACGATAACACCGTTTAAGTTTTCAGCACCTTGCGGAAGCGGAGTTTCAACGCAAGCCAAACGGTGGCCGTCAGTTGCAACTACGCGCAAAACTTTTGCTTCACCTTCATTTTTGGCGTGCATATAAACACCGTTCAAATAATAACGAGTTTCTTCGGTTGAAACCGCAAATTTAGTGCGGTCAATAACATCTTTAAGTTCTTCTTTGTCCATAACAAAATTAATGGGCAGTTTATCACCGGAAATAACCGGAAAATCTTCAACACCGATTGTAGACAAAGAGAATTTTGAACGTCCGGATGCAATGGTCAATTGACCTTTTTCATCAGGGAAGGTAATTTCCACATCGGTTCCGTCAGAAAGTTTTCTAACGATATCATACAACATATGAGCCGGAGCTGTTGTGGCACCTGTTTCAATTGTTTTTGCATCAACAATTTCTGTAATTTCGGTATCCATATCAGTCGCCTTAAAGCTGATTCCATCTTCTAAGGCTTCGATTCTGACGTTGGATAAAACCGGAATAGTGTTTCTTTTTTCAACAATGCTTTGAACATGGCTCAAAGTTTTTAAAAGACTAACGCGTTCAATACTAAATTTCATTTCACTCACCTAATTTAGATCTAAAATATTATAAAAAATCTATCACAAAATGAATAAAACAGAAGAGCAAACAACGATTCGTCAACAACTTTTTATCTAAAAATAAACGCCTCTCTTCAAGAAAAGAAAGGCGTTTGTAATTTTTTTTAAGTTATGAGGATTATGCTTCCAAAACTCTTCTTAAAGCATCTACATCCTCAGCCAAGCTAGCATCCTCAACAATAAGTTCTTCAACTTTTCTAACGGCATGCATAACTGTTGTGTGGTCACGGTCAAATTTACGTCCGATTTCAGGGAGTGAACGGGAAGTAAGTTGTTTTGCCAAATACATAGCAATCTGACGTGGACGAGCAACGGTACGAGCTCTTCTTGAAGATTGCATTTCTTTAACAGAAATATTGAAGTGCTCAGCTACTTTCTTTTGAATTTCATCAATTGTGGTGCGTCTGTCATAAGAACGGAGCATGTCTTTCAACACATCTTGAGTCATGTCCAAAGTGATTTCTTTGTCGCTCAAGAGCTGAGAGTGAGCAATAACACGACGCAATGCACCTTCCAATTCTCTAATGTTTGAAGTAATCTTTTGAGCCAAGAATTCAGCAACTTTAGTCGGAATTTCAACACCGAGTTGTTTTGCTTTGTTTTCCAAAATGCCCATACGCAAATCAAAGTCTGTTGGGTGAATATCGGCAACCAAACCGCATCCCAAACGAGATTTCAATCTGTTTTCGATTCCCTCCAAATCAGCCGGAGATTTATCGGCAGAGATAATGATTTGTCTGCCTTCTTCAATCAAAGAATTGAAGGTATAGAAAAATTCTTCTTGAGTTGTATCTTTGCCACCCATGAATTGTACGTCATCAACCATCAAAACGTCAACAGAGCGGAATTGTTCTTTGAAGGCTGTTGTATCTTTGTAGCGTAAAGCACGTACAAATTTGTACATAAACTTTTCAGCAGACAAGTAAACAATGTTTCTGGTCGGGTCTTGTTGTTTGATGTGCCAAGCAATAGCGTGCATCAAGTGAGTTTTGCCCAAACCAACGCCAGAGTATAAGAACAATGGGTTAAAAGATACGTTTCTGGATTCGGCAACTTTGCGGGCGGCAGCATATGCAAATTCATTGGTTTTGCCGACAACAAAATTGTCAAAAGTATATTGCGGATTTAATGGAACGGATAATGAATCTGAAGAAGAAAAAGATTCGTTTACGTTTCCGATAACGGCACTTGCTCCTGATTGATAAATATGTGCAGGGGAAGGAGTCGTTGTGATTTTTTTCAATAAAGAGCGGCAAGTCGGATTAAATAAACCGCTTTTTGCGTCATCATTAACGGCTTGAACAACAAAGTTAACTTCTTTGATTGCGGGATTTTTCTTTTCCCAAATTTTGTGGATTCTGTCACTATAATGAGTGATAACCCAGTTTCTCATAAAACGAGTAGGAACACAAATATTCATAACACCGTTGTTAAAAGAACCCAAAGTTAAAGGTTTTAACCAACTATCAAAAGCAGTTTCACCAACTTCGTTTTTTAACTGGCTGCAAATCTGTCCCCATTGATCTTGAACAGAAGAATTTTCCATCATAATTTGTTCAGCCATTTTATCTCCCCATTTTATTATATTAATAACCTAAAAATTAATTCTGAATTTTATAAAAGAAATTTTTATTTCCCTAAAAATGACATATCCCCTTATATCATTTCTTTTATAAAATTTCTTTTTGAAAATTCGTTTTACTTTTCATTGTTCTCAAAAAGCAATTTGGATATTAAAGGTAAAAAAAATAAATACAACAGAACATTTAGCGAACATTGCAATTATATTTCTTGACAGGGTATTTTTTCAGAGTCGTAGGGATTCCCTTGTTTTTTCAACAAAAAAAGCACAAACCGATATCACCTTCAACAAGGCTAGGTTTGTGCTTTTAATAAAAATGGAATGAGTTAAAGCTTAGAGAGCTTTAATCTTTTTAGAAAGGCGAGAAACAGTACGAGCAACTTTGTTCATATGGAAAACGCCTTTACGAACAGAAATCATCAATTCAGATTCTGCAACTTTGAGAGCTTGTAAAGCTTGTTCTTTTTCTTTAGCGTTAATCAAAGCGTCTACTTTTTTAACAAAAGTACGAACTCTGCTACGACGAGCGCCATTGATAACAGCTCTTTTGCTGTTACGATTAATTCTAGTTTTTGCCGATTTATGATTGGCCATATTCTTTAATCCTGTTTTAAAAAGTTATTACAAATATTTTGTTTAGCTTTATAACCTCTAAACCCTGATTAAGTCAACATCTTTTTTGCAAAATATCTCTAAGAGGCTGTTATTTTTTGCGATTTTCAATAAAGTTCTGTAAAGATTCCTTAAAAGACTTGGCTCCCAGGCAAAGTTTGCAATTCTTATTTTCATAATCGATTCCTTCTTCCAGCCCCAAATTATAAGACTGGTTGATGGCATCTTTAGCTAAAAGAATGGCTCGTTTAGGAAGCTTGGCGATTCTTTGTGCCACTTTCTCGGCCTCAGAAAACAAGTCAGGCAAGGCAACGATTCTGCTTGCGATTCCGTAATTAACGGCTTCTTCAGCATTTAAGGCTCTGCCGGTTAAAATCATTTCCATGGTTTTAGATTTTCCTAAAACCTTGCAAAGACGCTGAGTGGCTCCAAATCCCGGAATAACGCCAAGGCTGATTTCCGGTTGTCCGAAGCGAGCGTTGTCTGCAACCAGAATAATGTCGCAACTTAAAGCCAATTCACAACCGATTCCCAGAGCATATCCGGCAACAGCGGCAATAATCGGTTTTTGGCAAGATGTAATGCTTTTAAAATATCTGTATGCTTCATCAAGAGCGTCGATTCCGTCGGTTTCTACTTTTTTATCCAATTCGCTAATATCGATTCCTGCCGCAAAAGCTTTATCACTGCCACGAATAATAATGGCTGCAATGGTATCATCTTGGTTAAAAATCCTAACTTGATGTTCTATTTCTTGTAACATCTGTTCGCAAACGGCATTCAGAGCTTTGGGTCTGTTAAGCGTAATAATTCCGACGGATTCTTTTATTTGAGACAAGATATATTGATATTCCATTTTTAAGCCCTATTGTAATTTGTTTTTAACGGTAATTCTGATAATAAGCGGAGATTTTTGTTCGCGAACGACGTCTAAAGTTTCTCCTTCTCTGACAAAAGAAAGCGTGTCAGAGTTTCTTTTTCCTTGATAAATCCAACCCATTTGGGGCAATGTTTCAGTATAAAATTTTTCAATTTTTGCAAAGGAAGTTTTTTTTCCTTCAAACAAAGCTTCAACCAGTCTGCTTTCTTCATTGCCAAAAGAAATATTATCTTGAGGAAGAGATTTTAATCCGGAAGCTAAAGGAACATCTTCCAAACCTTCAATAAAGGCGGCTTTGGCAGACAATGTCATAAAGCAGCATATAAATAATGTAAAAAATAAACTTAATACATATTTCATGAGCAATCTCTTTCTATTTTTGTTTAACCGGACAATAAAAGGTAGAACGTCCGGCTTGAACGATTTTCTGGATTCCTTTTGTTTTTTCCAAATTACACTGACACATAGGACAAGGTTGACCTTTTTTATTATAGACGCAATGCATATTTTGAAAATATCCCAAACTTCCGTCAGGTTTTTGATAATCTTTCAGTGTGGAACCACCGGCTTGAATGGCTTTTTCTAACACGGCGCGAATTTTACAAAGCAAGGTGATACATTCTTTTTCTGAGAGTTCAGATGCTATTCTGGTTGGGTTTATCTGAGCCTCAAACAAGGATTCGCAAGCATAAATATTACCGATTCCCACCAAAATAGATTGGTCTAACAAAGCAATTTTTACGGCACATTTTTTATTCTTAAATTGCTGAAACAAAAAATTGTCAGGCAATTCTTTATCAAAAGGCTCTTTACCCAAATTTTTGAAATGTTTGGATTCGTTAAGATTCTTTGTCTTTTCGCACAAAATCAAACCAAAACGTCTGGCATCATTATAAACAATTGTGCCGTTAGATGTTTCAAACACAACATGGTCATGCTTTTGCAGTTGATAGGGTTCTGATTGAGCATAAATACGGATTCTTCCGCTCATACCCAAATGCATAATCAGGCTATATTCGTTATCAAGGTGAAAAAGGATGTATTTTGCCCGTCTTTCATATCTTAAAATTTTGGCATGAGAGATTATGGCAATTAAATCATCGGGGATTCTTTCTCTCAATTGCTTGTTATAAATAAAAACATTTTCTATACTGGCATTGCCGATAGATGATTCTATGGCTGTTTTAATGGTTTCAACTTCAGGTAATTCCGGCATAATTCCCCCAATTTGCTTATGAATTGGTATTATAGATGATAAAAGATTTTTTACAATTTATAAAAGGCAAGATGTTCACAAACGCTCAAACAAAAGATATGGATTCGTTTGAGCGATTGTTCTTATTTATTGAGGATTCGTTATCATCTGAGTCAAAGCAAAAAACTTTTGATAAACCAAAGGCACGCTCTTTTGAAGAAACGAGTTTTTTATTTCCGGAAGAAAAAATATCTTTTGATTTGCAAAAACGCATAGAAAAAATCTCTAAAAAATTCAAATTAAATTATCTCGAGCAAAAACAAATTATAAATCTTTTTGATTCTTTAAAAGACAAGCGTCTATATGCCGCTCTTTTAGAAGAAACAAACCCGATAAATGAGATATATGATATTGATTGGAAAAATACATCTAAACAAATGTTAAGTCTTATTTTTAAGAGTAAGGCTACATTGATAAGTGCTCTGGATAAAACTCAGCAACAAAGATTTGCTCAATATTGTGAAGATTTAATTTTCTTTCAAAAAAAATTGCCGTTTGGAACAGAGGCTGTTTTGATTAATGAAAAAAATCAATGTGCGCTTTTTGATATTTTGGGCGTTGAATATTTAAATAACGAAAATCTAAAATTTATTCAAAATTTGCTGCTAAAAAATCAAGTTCCGCAAAGTTTTCAGGAAAAAAGAATAGCTTTGGCTCTTTTAGAAATAAAAAATATTTGTAGTTATCTTGATTTGCAATCATTTTGGAAGTCTGGCTTGAACATAAATTTTTCTCAAAAACTATCTCATCTGGAAAGCTTGGAGCATCTGCAAAAACAAACCATGTTTTTACCCAAAAGCAAAAAAATAAACTTTGTTTCTGCCAAAGATTTATATCTCTCTATTTTGCAAAAGCGCAAACAGGAGAGACGCCGTTATAAAAAGACTTCTATTTTGTTTTGGGGACCTTTACTCATTTTGTTTTATTTGCTTTTGTACTATCATTAATTCTTGCTAACAACAACACAATGCGCTAAACTCCAGCAGTTTAGAGGTAAAAAATGAGAAGAGTGCAAAGACAAAAAAAATATTTTGCTCCGCAAAACGAGGGAAAAGAACACATTTGTGATCATCCCGGATGTCAGGAAAAAGGAGAATACAGAGCGCCCAAAGACAGGCGCCTGAAAGATTATTATTGGTTTTGTCTGAAACACGTTCAAGAATATAACCAAAAATGGAATTATTATGATGGGGAAGAAGACCCTGAAGAGCATTCAAAAGCCAGAATGCGATTCCGTTGGTTTGGCGCAAAAGTAAAATATAGTTTTGGCAGTGAATTTACCGATGAATATGAAGCCTTCAGAGAATATTCAAACGATTTTTCTGCCATGAATGAAGTTTATTTTAGTCAGGAAGATCGTCGTAATTTAAAAATTATGGAACTTGAAGATGAAGAAGACATAACGGTAGAGTTGGTAAAAAAACAATATAAAAAATTAGTAAAAAAATATCACCCTGACGTGAATCAGGATGATGCTCAAGCTGAAGAAAAGTTCAAATTATTAGGTGCGGCTTATAAAGCCATTTTATCCAGATTGGAAAAATAAACTTATCTTTCTCTTGATTGTTGCACGATTTTTTGATTCTTGGCTTTGTTATCAATCATTTTCTTTTCAATCGTGTTTTGTTTATTGATATTTTCTTTTGTCGGCTTCTTTTTTAAAACCTTTCTGCCGGTTTTTTCGCAAATGGTTCGAGCAATTTTTTTATCGTCATTTTTTTCTTTTCCGGCCTCAACAATTTCTTTCATCTCCATATTTTTCAGAGCTTTTTGCGATTCCACACCGCCGATTTCTTTAATCTTGTTAATGCCACCCATCATGAGCAAAAGTTCTTTATCACTCATTTTATCCCAGCTTTTTTGAGCTTTATTAAACTTCTTTTTCAAGTCTTTGTTAACATCCAACTTCAAAGTTTGAGCTGTTTTTTTTGTTGTTATAGCAGTCTCATTCCAGCTCTGATTATAGGTTTGTTTTTTTAATCCTTTGAAACCGGCTTTTTTAGCCATGTCATTTGCTTTGTTCATGGCAGTTAAGTTTTCGGTATGGCGTTGCTGACGCATTGTTTCATTAGTTTCCGTCTGTTTTAGAAACTTTTTTTCATCTTCATTAAGCGCAGCATATAAGGAATTGTTGTTTTGCATATCCAAAAGCGGATCACGCACGATTTGATAATCGTTTTCATCATCATCGTCATCAAAAGAATTAATTTTGTTTTTGATTTTTTTTAGGCCGACAGGCAAATCTGAAGCCTTAATAGGTTTAGCATTCAGATTATTTTCTTTTTTTGCCTCATATGCAATAGCTTGTTTAACGTTGGTTTTTAAGGTAACTCTTTCTTGTTCCTCAAATCCCACACGGCGCCATTCAATGTTCGGACTGTCTTCTTGATCAGATGAATTGTCGGTCATAGTTTTCTTTTATTTATTTTATTATTAAAACACATTTCAAGGACAATATAGCCGATTTTGCAAAAAAAGTCAAATTGAGAGAAGCTTAAAATTCAATGAGCTTATAAGTAATCATAATAGAACCGTCAGACAAGTTCTTGGACATCACTTCCACTTGGTCATTGTTGTTTCTATTTAAGATAAATGTTTTGGTTGTAAAGCTTTCAATATGGGAGATAATATCATTTTTAAGAGTTTTCCAATCATCCACTTTAATAAAGAACTTTTTCTGCATTTCAATAAGCTCGCTCATAGTCGGCTCATTTTGCAATGCCAATTCTGGAATTTGCCAAAGTTTTAGATATGCTTGGTTATATGAAGCCAATCTTCCGTCGGGAGAAAAGATGACCACAGCGTCAAACAAGTTTTCTAAAACTTCTTTTTGCACGGAAAGCAAAGCATTATAAGCTCTTCTGGTTGCCAATTTGTCTGATACATCTTCATAAGCAAAAACCAATCCGCCCATTGGGTGTGGGATTCTAACGCGTCGAATAGTTTGTTCGTTAGGTAAATGGAGCATATCTTCTTTTGTTTCAAAAATAGAGTTGAATTCTTTTTGTTCTCCGAGTTTAAAAGAAAGATAATCAGGCACTTCCGGTAATAATCTTTTTTCTCTTAATATATCTAAAAATGAAGAATAATCAGGTTGTTGTTCCAACCAATTATCATCCAATTTCCAGAGCAAAGAAAAAGCTTTGTTATAAAAAGCAAGCTTTTGCTTTTGGTCAAAAACGGCAAAAGCGGTGCCAAGTTTGCCCATAATCTCCAAATGGGCATTTTGGTGGATTTTTAAGTTTTGTTTGAAGTCATCAAGTTCGGTAATGTCAATTAAAGCACCGACCGTATATATTTTATCCAATCTTTCATCGGCGTTAAAAGGTGTTTCAATAACGTTATAAACCTTTCTTTCTCCGTTTTTAATAACCGTGACAACTTGTTGTTTGGGCTTGTTAACCGAATGAGCCAAAAAAGCCAAATTTTTAGAGATGTTTTCTCCTTTAATATCTTGGATTTCTAAGTGATTAGATAAAATATCTTCTCTGCTTTTATTTTCAAAAAAGTCCAAATATTTATTATTGATTTGAAAAATATCCAATTTATCATTACGCATCCAAACCGGATAAGGAATGTTGTTGATTAAATCTTCCAACTGAATAATTTGCTTAAACCAGTTTGTTTTTTCGGATTCGAGCTCTAAAATAACCTGAGATTCCAAGCTGATATCTCTAAACCAAATCATATCGCAATAAATATTACCGTCGATTCCGTTGATTCTCATTCCTGAAAGTCTTAGTCTTTTGTTGGGAGATTTTATCATAAAATCATCTTCAAAAGAAACACCGTCATTTCTTAAGAGGTCAATATATTTCTGTAACTTTTTGGTATCTTCTTTATAAAAATTTTGCACAATATCATCAAATTTTGTTTTTGTGCCGGAAGCCAAATTCATCATAACGGCCAGTCTTCTGGAGCAGTGTTCCACCACATTTTTTCTGGGGTCGTCAATTTTTTCATCTGGATAGATAAATGCAAAATAACCGTCTTTTGATGCATAAAGAGTTTCAGCATAGCGCTCTCTATCGCGATTGAGAAAATAGTTTTTTTGCCGAGATTTCAAATACAAAACCCAATAATAGAGCCAGCCAAAGAGCAAAATTAAAAAAACGCCACCCAAACAATACCAGAGTTCGGGAGCAGCATAAAACATATCAAATAACAAATCTTTGGTCATAATTTTGCGCTTTTGTATTAAATTTATTGCTTGGAAAAGGATTTTATATTATAAAATCAGATTTGAAAAACAGATTTTTTTTAAAGTGGACAATTTGAAGTCTCAAAGTGGAAATAAAAAGATGTATAACTTAGCTTTTGATACAACGGCAAATGCCTGTTCCATTGTTTTGATGGAAGATGACAAGGTTTTAGACAAGTTTTCTCAATCAATGGATTTTGGTCAAGCGGAGGTTTTAATTCCGCAAATAAAAAACATTATGCAAGCACAAAACATTAGTTTTGATGACTTAGACATGATAACGGTTTGTACCGGTCCTGGTTCTTTTACCGGTGTTCGTTCAAGTATTTCTGCTGCCAGAGCATTTGGTCTGGCAAAACCGGATATTAAAATTTGCGGCGTAAATGCGTTTGATGCATATATTGTTTCTTTGGCTTTTTCACCTTCAGAGATTGCGCCGTTAAATGTTGTTTTGATAGAAACCAAAAGAGAAGACTTTTATTATCAAATTTTTGATGAAAACTTAAAAGCCATAACAGAGCCTTCAACAGGCATGAGAGATGAAATCATTGCGCAGTTAAGAAATAAAAAAGTAAGTATGATTGGTGATGGTGTAGAAAGATTTTTATCTTCTCCAAGCGGCTTGAGTTTGCATAGTATTAGAATGGAAAATGCTTTGCCGATAGAAAATGTGGGCTTATGCGGATATAAACAATATATGAGAAAAAGAATAGATTATCCAAAACCGGTTTACTTAAGAGCTCCCGATGTTTGTATAAAAAAATAAAACGCTTTCATGCGTTTTATTTTTTTATGCGGAATAAGAGAGTTGAAAATCTTTGGCATTAAGTAAATTCGCAACCGTTTTTTGCAAATCGTTTTGCTGATTCTTTTCAATGATTTCAACAATCTCAATTTCTTGTTTATCCAGATGACGATTGATGCCAAGAGAGTCATAATAAAATTTACTGCTGTTATAGAGCTTGGCTGCCAACAAGTTGTTGCCTTGCCCATAATAATATTGAGAAAGCATTTTATTAGCATTGGCAATTTCTTGAGCATTAATTTCTTCATCTGATAAATCAATAACTTTCTGATAAAATTTGGCGGCTTGGTTGTTTGAACCGGCTTGATGATACATATCTGCGGCTCGATTCCATGCTTTTACATTGCTTGGATAAAGCTCAATAGCCAATTCAAAAGCTCCGGTTGCCAAATGAACATCTTGTAAAGAAGCCAAGGTTCCAAAAGTGCAAGCCATATAAGAAGTTTGCATAAACAAAGCCTCTCTTTTTTCTCCGTTTGTCATTGAAGAAGCTTGTTGAATATTGGCATCCATCAAAGCTTCCATCATGGCCAGAGCATAGGTTGCATCTCCTTCGCTTAAATGATATAAAGCCTCTTCTTTGCTTGGTAGATTGTGTTGTTTAGATATTTCTAAAAATTTATCTTTCGTGAGCAAGGCAATAAAGTTTTTAATTTCTTCTATCAGCTGCAAGACGCTGTCTTCAGATGCTTGTGCCTGATTGCGATACATAACGGTTTGCGCAATTTTCAAGTCATCAACTTTCCTTGAAAACATATCTAAAATTAAACCTGTCAAATCAGGTAAAGGAACTTTAGCTTGTTTATATGATAAAATCTCGTCAGAAACCAAAGATGGAATTTCTTTTTCAAACTCTACGATTTTTCCTTTTTTCCAGTCTAAATCAATAGGGTTTTCTTTTGCCAAGATTTTTTTCTTTTCAGCTTCTTGCTCTTTTAATAATTCAAGGCGTTTTTGTTCGTCTTGTTCTTTGCGTAGCCTTTGTAACTCTAATTCTTGTTGCTGGCGCAAAAGGTTATTTTGTTCTTCCAGAAGTCTTTGCTGTTCTTGTTCTTCTAAAATGCGTTGTTCTTCTTGTTCTTCTTGTTCTTGAAGCATGCGTTCATTTTCAGCATTTTTTTCTTCTATATATTTTTTTTCTTGTTCAGCTATTTGAGTTTCAGAGGCGTTATCAAACTTCAAAAAGGCAATGATGGATTTGACATATACCACAATAACCAAGAATAAAAAGACCACAATGGCCAATAACATCAATAGAATAGATAAAACGCGCACATTGCTCATGCCGGCCAAATATTTATTAACCACGCCGGCCAAAACATCCACATTAGAAACAGCGGATACAAAAAAGTTTTCACTACAAAAAAAAGTTATGATAAGTTCTAACATATTTCGCTTTATTCCATTTACAAATCAAGAATAAGTGATTACAATACAAGCAAATTGCATAACATATTATCTAATAACAATAGATAGAATAGTTTAAAAATGGGTTACTTTAGTCAAAGAAAAAAAAGAGCAAGAGAAAATTTGTTTATGCTGTTTTCTCTGGTAGTCTTATTTTTTATATATTTAATTCTGTTTTTTGAAATTGGAACGGAAGATTTTCTCATCAATTTAAGAAATTGCCTTTTGCATATATATTTCTTCAATTTAGCCTTGTTGCTTTACATAGCTGTCCATCAAAAATATTTATATTTATGCTTTTGCACAATATTGCTTATATTGGGCTATACAGGCATAACCTCAGAAGCCAGATTGTTTTTTAACTATTCCAACCCAACCGCAAACGAGCTTCAGGTAAATTATAAAAAAGGTCAGCAGGATTATGCTTTAGCCGATAGAGTAATCCAAGAAAAAATTCTCAATAAAGGAAAAATTTTTTTAAGTCCGAATGTTGAATGTCCGTTTGAGGTTATCCATCAAGGAGAGCAAGACTATACTTTAATTGCGGTTGATTTTTCAAAAGTTTCCGCTCACGAAAAAGAGATAGCCCTGCACAATTTGCAAAAATATGTGTTAATGCAAAATAACCCAGTTATTGCTTATGGCGATTTTGGCATGCCGGCTTGGTCAAAGGATTTTCAAAAGTTTTTGCAACAAACAGATTTAAGCGTAAAAAATAAGGTCATTTTTTCAGACGGAAAAGATAACTTCAAATTTTGGTTTGTTCCAACAATTAATGTATTGGCTTTCAAGCACACAGGCTTAAAATCAATTGAAAATTATGGCAAATCATTTCGCTTTAATTTAAATATCTGAGAAAGATTCTAACTGTTTTTCAATTAAAGCGGAAAGTTCTTCATCTTGGTTGGCTTTTGCATATTCCAAAGCGGTTTGAAGTGTTTTTTTAGCTTGCAAAATATCTCCTCTTTTCCATTCAACCAAGCTCATATTCATATAATCAGTGGCAATTCCGCTCAAACGATTGTTTTTTTGTTCCAAATCAAGAGATTGTTGAAATAAGCCCAAAGCACGTCTGTGGTCATTTTTTTTCAGATAGATAAGGCCAAGTAAGTTATATGCGTTGGCAAAATGGAAGTTTGAAAAATATTTATATTGCATATCAAGAATTTTGCGCAATTTTTCTTCTGAAACCTCAAAATTATCAGACATAAATTGAGCCAAAGCGCAAAGGTGCATATTTTCAAAATATGCGGAATAATTTTGCAAATCCCAATAAAGCGGGCAAGATTCTTCAGTTAAGGCAATTGTTTTATCAAAATTTTTCTCAGCAAAATAGATTTGCGCCATATTTTCTTTGCAAAAAGCAATGCCCAAAGAATTTTCCATTTTTTGATGAATTTGAAGAGCAAGTTCTGCAAACTCAATAGCCTTTCCATAATCTTGTGTAATTAAGAACAAAAGCGCTTTTTGGTTTAATATTTCTGCCTTAATAATCGGATAATCTTGGGCTGTGTCTAAAGCTTTTTCAAAATAATCCAAGGCTTCGTCAAAGCGTTTTTGCAAGCACATTAATGTTCCTAAATTTCCATAGATATAAGCCATGTGTTTTGTCGCATTGATTTTTTTGAAAATATCCAAAGCCGTTGAAAACATCATTTGAGCAATGTCATAGATGAGCGCGGTTTTATAGATGATACCCATAAAAAGATAAGCATTGGCTTCTTCAAAGAATGCCATTTGTTTATGAAAAAGCTTAACGGCCGTATTAATACTCAAAGAAGCTGAATATAAGTCACCTTCATCGGCATCAAAAAAAGCTTTAAGAAAATAGAACTGAGCTTTGAGATATTTGTTTTTTTGTTTTTCCGTTAAGTTATCAAAACAAAGTTTGGCTTTTTGCTTGTTGTTTTTTTGCAGATATAAGCAACCCAAAAACAAAAGCGCCGGCTTTATGTCAACGTCTTCTCTTCTGACAAATTTTTCAAATTCTTCAATGGCTTTATTAATATCTTTGGTCGCCGTTAAAGAAAGAGATAAAAATTCAAAGTTGTGTTTCATCAGCCACTTTTTTGCCAATGAAATTCTTCCGCAGGCTAAAGAGCTAAGTTCTTTCTTTGCTCGATTCTTGAGCAATTTGGTAATTATTTGTTTAAGATAAACCGTAGAAATATAAATATCAGAACTTTTGTTTCTTTTATTAAGAGCCTTGAAAGTGAGTTTAAAAAAATGAGCAATTTTTAAGTTAAGAAAAGCGTTAAAACACAACTTTCCCACGCCAAGAAAAACCAATATAAAAAGACAAAGAACAAAATATTTCATAAATATTTACACTATGTTAGGGTTTATAAGATTATATTGCAGATAATAACAACACCAAACATAGATGTATAGGGGTTTTTTATAATGACAATCACAAAACTTAAATCAGATCAACTTTACACACGTTGCGATCCCAAGAGTTTTGACTTCAACACAACGGCCGAATTAGAAGAGCGCTTGTCTGCATTAGGACAAGACAGAGCCTTGAGTGCTGTGGAAATCGGTATCAATATTAAATCCAAAGGTTACAACCTTTTCTGCTTAGGACCTGAGGGCACAGGTAAAACCAGTTTGGTTAAAAGAGTTTTGAAGCAAGAAGCCGTCAATCGTCCCACACCGGATGATTGGGCTTATGTTTATAATTTTGATGAACCCCACAAGCCGATTGCCATTAACTTTCCGGCCGGAACGGCAACAGACTTTGCCAAATCAGTAGATGATTTGATTGAAGAACTTTCTTCCACCATTCCAACTTTGTTGGACAGTGATGAATATAAAGCAGCCGTAAGCATTGTCAGAGAAAAATATAAGCAAAAAAAAGAAGAATATATTAAGATATTGCAAAAGAAAGCCAAAGGCAAAAGCGTATCCTTGTTGCATATGCCGGTAGGCTTGGTTGTTGCTCCTGTTAAAAACGGTGAAGTTTTAAGCCCAGAAGCATTTGATGAATTACCTGAAGAAGAAAAGAAAGCCTTAATAGATGACTTAAATGCGATGCAGGCTGAAATTGAGGATTCTGCACAAGATTTACCGCAATGGGAAGATAAACAAAGAAAAGAAACCGAGCAATTAAAAGAAAAATTTATCAAAAATGCCATTAAAAAACCGGTTGATGAATTAAAATCTCATTACAAAAACAACAAAAAAGCATCAGACTTTTTGAAGAGCATTCAAAAATATATTGTAGAAAATGTAGATGACTTTATGCCAGATCAGTCAGAAAACAATCCGCAAGGCGGAGAAGATGCTTTAAGTGCTTTGTTTGCAAAAATGAACAAGACGGAAGAAGACAAGTTTGCCAAATTCAAAGTCAATGTCGTTGTCAAACAAGAGCCGGATGCCGGAGCGCCGATTATTGTTTTAGATCACCCGACACAAGCAAATTTGGTTGGTAGAGTTGAAAGAGTTCAACAATATGGTGCTTTGTTAACAGACTTTACCTTGATTAAAGCCGGAGCATTACATCAGGCAAACGGCGGTTTCTTATTAATGGATGCGCGCAAACTTTTGTTGCAACCATTCTCTTGGGATTCTTTGAAACGCGCTATTTCTTCTAAAAACATCAAAATAGAAGCTCCGAGTGATGAAACCAGCTTTACCACCATTTCACTTGATCCGGAACCAATTCCTTTGGATATCAAAGTTATTTTAACCGGCGATGCAGATTTATATGAGCTTTTATCAGAAAGAGATCCTGATTTTTCAGATTTCTTCAAGGTTGAAGCAGACTTTGGTGTCATTATGGATAGAACCAGAGAAAATGAGCTAGAATATGCCAAATTAATCGGTTCTTTATCCAAGAAGAAGAAACTTCGTTCCTTAAACCGTCAAGCAGTTGCTAAAGTAATTGAATATTCATCTCGTTTGGCAGAAGATTCCAGAAAATTGACGGCACATATCTCTTCAATCGGAGATTTGTTAAGAGAAGCAGATTATTGGGCCAGAAAGTCAAAATCCAACCAAATTGGCAAAAACCACATTGAACAAGCCATTGATGCGCAAATTTATCGTTCTGACAGAGTAAAACAATTAATGTTGGAACAAATTGATGAAGGCACAATCTTAATGGATGTTGAGGGCGAAAGAGTTGGTCAAATTAACGGCTTGGTCGTTTATAACTTCTCTCGCAACAGCTTTGGTAAGCCTTCAAGAATTACCACTCAGGTTAGAATTGGCAGAGGCGAGTTCTTAAATATTGAAAGAGAGATAGAACTCTCCGGCCCAATCCACACCAAAGGGGTCTTGATATTGCAAAGCTTAATTGCCAACAGATTTGCCAAATATAGTCCATTGTCTTTATCCGCATCTATTGTGTTTGAGCAATCTTACGGTGGAGTTGATGGTGATAGTGCATCTTCAACCGAATATTATTGCTTGATTTCCGCTTTGACCGAAGTGCCAATCAAACAAAGCATTGCCGTTACCGGTTCAATTAACCAATTTGGTGAAATCCAACCGATTGGCGGTGTAAATGAAAAGATTGAAGGCTTCTTTGATGTTTGCAAACACAGAGGCTTAACCGGCAAACAAGGTGTGATTATTCCAAGAACCAATGTCAAAGACTTGATGTTGAGAGAAGATATCTTAACCGCGGTTGATGAAGGAAACTTCAGTATTTATGCCATTGACCATGTAGACGACGGTATCGAAATTTTAACAGGTATGAAAGCCGGAAAAGAAGATAAAAACGGCAAATATCCAAAGAATAGCATAAATTATCTTGTTAAAAAGAAATTAGATGAATATTATAAATGCTATGTTAAATATGCCAAAGAGACGCATGGCAGCCTCGGAAAATAATAAATAAAGGAAGAGGGCAGTTAAAAGCTGCCCTTTATTTTTGAAGATGTATAAGATTTTATTTGTCTGCACCGGAAATATTTGTCGTTCACCAACGGCTGACGGTTATATGAAAAAAATCGTCAAAGAAGCCGGATTAGAAGATTATATTTATATAGATTCGGCCGGAACCTCAAGTTATCATCACGGAGATGCACCGGATATGCGCTCCGTAGAATGTGCTTTGCAACATGGGTTAGATATCAGAGATTTAAGGTCAAGAGCCTTAAGAGCAGACGATTATGCTGATTTTGATTTGATTTTGGCAATGGATTCGCAAAATATTTGGAACTTAAATTTAAAGCGTCCGGATGGTGATGAGCGTTATCAGCATGCTAAAATACAAAAGCTTTTGGAATATGCCCCCGCATATGGAGAGGACATTCCCGACCCATATTATGGTGATGATGGTTTTGAAAACGTCTACCAAATGATATCAAGTGCTTGTGATAATTTGCTTTCTCAGCTGATAATTAAATTTAATTTTTTTCAAAATTAATTCTGGGGTCAACCAAAGAATAAGTAATATCACTGATAAGCTTTAAGACTAATCCTAATAAAGCAAAGATATAAAGCGTACCGAAAATTACCGGATAATCTCTGGTGGTAATGGCTTCATAACCAAGTAGGCCTAAGCCATTGAGTGAAAAAATTACCTCAATCAGTAAAGAACCCGAGAAAAGCATTTTGATAAATAAAGCCGGAAAACCAGCAATTACAATAAGCATCGCATTTCTAAAAACATGTCCGTATAAAATCTGGTTTTGAGATAAGCCTTTGGCTTTGGCTGTTAAAACGTATTGTTTATTGATTTCATCCAAAAAAGAGTTTTTGGTTAACATGGTCAAAGAGGCAAATCCACCAATAACCATAGCACAAACCGGAAGTGTGATATGCCAAAAATAGTCTGTAATTTTGTGCCAAAAAGAAAGTTCGCTCCAGTTTTCAGAGGTAAGCCCACGTAATGGAAAACAGTCAAAATATGTTCCGCCGGCAAAAAAGACAATCAAAAATACGGCAAACAAAAATACCGGAATGGCAGAGCCGAAAATCACTACAAAAGAAGTCCATATATCAAAAGGCTTGCCGTCGCAAACAGCTTTTTTTATTCCAAGAGGAATAGAAATCAAATAAATAATCAAGGTAGACCAGAGTCCTAAAGAAATAGAAACCGGCAATCTTTCAGCAATAAGCGTTAAAACACTCTTGTCTTGATAAAAACTTTTACCAAAGTCAAATAAGGCATAATTTTTAATCATTTGCAAAAATCTGATATGCGCTGGTTTATCAAAGCCAAATTGTTTTTCCAAAGCTTTTATCAATTCATCGGGCACGCCTTGCGCTCCCTGATAAGATTGGCTTTGTGCAGCATGCATTTGTGCTGTGCCTGATATTTGCGCCGTGGCATTAACATTCATACCTCTATATTTTGCTAAAGTATGCTCAATTGGTCCGCCGGGAGCAAATTGTACAATCAAAAAATTCAAGGTCAAAATGCCAAGTAAGGTAAAAGGAATAAGCAATAGTCTTTTGATGATATAGTTACGCATTATTTTTCCTTTTTATTTTTAGGTTCTTTTACCCACCAAGTATAGGGTTGAAACCCTTTGGCATTTTCAGATTTTGGATAATCCAACCTCGGATTATAGGCAATTCTTTTATAAGAAGAATACCATTGCGGAATCATATAATAATTATGGCGCAAAACTCTGTCCAGAGCTTTTAACGTGGCAAGATATGTTTCCTTATCATGCGCTTGAATTATCTCGTTAAGAAGGCTGTCTACAACCGGATTCTTAATACCTATTATGTTGTAACTTCCTTTCACATCGGCAGATTGTGAGCCCCACATTTCTTTTTGCTCGTTTCCGGGCATGTTGCTCATAGGGAAAGAAACTATTGCCATATCAAAATCAAAATTATCCAAACGGTTTTTGAATATGTTCACTTCCAAGTTCCTGAATGTGGCATCAATACCTATTTTTCTCAAGTTTTGCAAAAATGGCAACATCACTCTGGTAAAAGTTGAGCCGTTAGCATTGTTGCTCAAAATTTCAATTGTAAGAGGTTGGTTGGTTTCTAAGTTTGTCATCTTGCCGTTTACAAAATCATATCCGGCTTGTCTGAGCAAAGAAACGGCTTTTAGCAAGTTTTTGCGGTTATCTTCAGGAGATAAAAAGCGAGGTTCTTCCGGCAAATCTCCAAAAACTTCAGGAGCCAAGTCTTTTTTATATTTGTTTAATATGGCGAGCTCTTTGCCTTGAGGTTTGCCTTTTGCTTCCATTTCAGAGTTTGAATAATAACTGTTTAATCTTTTATATTGATTGTAAAAAAGTTTTTTATTGGCCCAATCAAAATCAAAAGTATATGTCAAAGCTTGTCTGAGTAATTTGTTTTGAAACTTTGGTTTGCGTAAATTAAAAGCAAAATTTTGCAAAATAGCGGTCTGGTCGTTAGGAATTTCGGCCTTGATAATTTTTCCTTGTTTAACCAGATTGTTGTTATATCCTGTTGCCCAATTTTTTGCGATATATTCTTCTCTCAAGTCCAAATTTCCGGCAAAAAGAGCCTGCAATGTGACGGTTGTGTCTTGATAATAATCATAGCGCACCGTATCAAAGTTAAAAAATCCTTTGCGAGAAGGGAGGTCTTTTGCCCAATAATTTTTATTACGTTTAAGCTCAATAAATTTGTTTGGTTCAAATTTATTGATAACATATGGACCGCTGGTTAAAGGTGGAACCAAAGACGGTTTGGCAAAGTCTTTGCCTTCCCAGTCTTTTTTTGAAAAAATGGCCAGCTGAGATAAAATAAGCGGCAATTCCTTGTTTTTTGAATCTTTTCTGAAATAAAAACGCACATGGTGATTGTTTATTTTTTTAACACTTTCCACATCGGCATAATAGATTCTGTATAGAGGCGCACCTTTTTCAATAAGAGCATTAAAACTAAAAATCACATCATCTGCCGTAACAGGAGAACCGTCGCTAAATTTTGCTTTTGGGTTTAAGATAAAACCGACATAAGACATATCTGCCGGAAATTCAAATTTTTCGGCAATTAAGGGATACACGGTTGTATAATCATCATTTGGCACAACCCCGAGTGTGTCAAAGGTCAGGCCGACAATATCGCTTGCGGCGATTCCCTTAAAAATAAACGGGTTAAAGCTATCAAATGTTCCATAAGCCGGCAAAGTAACGCTTCCTTGTTTGGGAGCATTGGGGTTAACAAAATCAAAATGTTGAAAATCGGATGGATATTTAGCATCTCCATACAAAGCAAGATTATCCTGCAGTTTTATTGCCCAAACATCAGGGCAAACAAAGCAGCAGGAAACCCAAAGTAAAATAAATTTAAGGCTATTTATTATAGTTGCTTTCGTCAGTCCATCCTCCGAAAGGATAATTTAAGCGGTCTTCATCCTCATTTTGCGGAGCTTGCAAAGAAGGTTCGTTGCGTTCTTGTTGAGATGAGGCGCGCATGTCTTCCCATTCTTTTTTCAAGCTGTTAAGGGCTTTTTGCGTATTGGTAATAGGAACGGCAATCGGCTCTGGCTTAATAGATAAAGACGGAGCTTCTTCTTCCTTAACAAGATAGGGTTCATTGTCGGTATTATTATCATCTAAGATAATTTCCGGAGCATTGTTTTCTTCTATTTGCGGTTCAAGAATGATACTTTCATTATTTTCTTCTTGCGGATACACAATTTGAGGAGCTTTGGGAGCATCTTCTTCCATGGTATCTGGAGTTGATAATGTCGGCATATCAGAATTAATTTCATTTTCTTCTTCCGCGTTACCAAAGCTACGTTCCAGAGCAATAGAAAGAGGGTCTCTTTCAAGAGAGTTTACTTCGGGTTCTTGAACTTTATTTTCTTTTTTCATAAAAGAGCCGATTTTAGATATACCGCTCATAATCGGATTCTTTTTTGGAGCAGAATTTATGATTTTATCATAATTTGGATTTTGAGCCGGAGCTTTTTTTGATGTTTGAGGTGCAGGCGCTCTAAATTCGGTTTCTTCCTGATTATAGAAAGTATCACGATATTTTCTGATTTCATCGGCCAAAGGAGCCAAAATTGTATAAACCTTACCAAAAACACCTGTTTCAATAACATTCAAGAAAACGCGTTCACCGTCATGTTTTCCAAGCAAGCTTAAAATATTTTGATAGCGTGCGCAAAATTCAAGAATTGTACCGGAAAGAACAACATCTTTTTGAGATTTTTCATAAAGGCGCATTTGAAAGTTTGGTTGATTTTGATTGATTTCAATAATCACTTTACCTAAAGCCCATTTTCCACCGTTTCTGACCTTAGACCATAGGGCTTCAATTTGTTCTCTTGAAGCCAAAGATGCGCGAGAAATCACCTCGGCAATAAGTTCATTCATATCGGCAATTAAAATA
The DNA here is from genome assembly GCA_944392265.1 of uncultured Alphaproteobacteria bacterium. Classification (GTDB taxonomy): domain Bacteria; phylum Pseudomonadota; class Alphaproteobacteria; order RF32; family CAG-239; genus CAJLXD01. The sequence continues at coordinate 25,606 of CALXWC010000021.1, forward strand.
TCAATACGGCTTAAAATAAAACCATCTTTAATTTGTTGTTCAGATTCAAGCATAATACGCGCAATCAAATCCGTATAATCTTGATTCTTTTTCATTTGGGTGAACAACAAATATAAGGCTTTGTTGGTTTTTCTGTTGGTAATATATTGGTTAATGTAGCCAAAAATCATCCAAAGCAAAAAAATCGGCAAAACGGTTAAGGCTACATATATGGAGATATCTGTCAAACCAAGAGAGCTGAACTTTATGCCGACGGTATTATCATTAATATAAGCCAGAGCATAAATAAGCCACATAAAGCTTGAAAAAATTGCAACAAAGAAAGAAAATGCCAACACTTGGTTTCTCCTAGAGATAAATATAAAGCCAATAATTTGTAAGTATAGTAGTATATTTGTGTGATATTTCAAGAAAATTTACACAAATATGCAAAATAAGAGTCGAAAGATAAAAAAAAATGTGTTATGACCAATATCAGGTTTAAATATTTAAGAGAAATTGAATGAGTACAGGTAATACATTAGTTCTTGATTTTGAAAAGAATATTGTTGAATTAGAGAATAAAATTGAGTCATTAAAACATCTGGCTGCAGAGCAAGATGTTGACATTGCACAAGAGGTAAGTCGCTTGCAACAAAAATTAGAAAGACAAGTCAGAGCATCTTATTCCAACTTAAATCCTTGGGAAAAGTCACAAGTTGCCAGACATCCGGAACGTCCGCATTGCTTGGATTATGTTCATGGTTTAATTGAAGATTTTACTCCTCTTTGCGGAGATAGATTATTTGCCGATGACGAAGCTATGATTGGCGGCATCGGTCGATTCAAAGGTTTTTCAGTCGTTGTCTTAGGACAAGAAAAAGGTCACGATTTGGAGACAAGATTGAAATATAACTTCGGTATGGCTAAACCTGAAGGTTACCGTAAAGCTCAAAGATTAATGGACTTGGCAGACAAATTTAATATGCCGGTTATTTGCTTTGTAGATACCTCAGGAGCTTTCCCTGGTGTGGAAGCTGAAGCCAGAGGTCAGGCCGAAGCTATTGCTTCATCCATCCAAAAATGTTTGCAAATCAAAGTTCCCGTAATCTCTGTTGTTATTGGAGAAGGTGGTTCCGGTGGTGCAATTGCTATTGCAACAGCCAACAAAGTTTTGATGTTGGAACACGCTATTTATTCCGTTATTTCTCCGGAAGGTTGTGCCTCTATTTTGTGGCGTTCAGCAGACAAAGTTAAAGAAGCAACCGAAGCCTTGCGCTTAACAGCACAAGATTTGAAGAGATTGGGCATTATTGATGAAGTGATTGCAGAACCTTTGGGAGGTGCACACAGAGATGTCAAAGTTACAATTGAAAACGTTGGTAACGCTTTATTAAAGAACTTAAAAGAATTGTTACCGTTAAGCCCGGATGAGCTTAAGAAACAAAGAAATGAAAAATTCTTAAAGATGGGTCGTAACTTTGAATAGTTCAATATCTGTTTTTGAAATTTGCATAATTGCCGGTGTAGCTTTGCTGCTCATCGGCATTTTTTGCTATATTTTAATGAAAAAAAACAGCAAAACGCCGGATTCTTTTTTAGAAATTTTATTGCGAGGACAGGCCGAATTGGCCGGAAGATTAAGCCAGTTATCAGAGCTAAACCGCCAAGAGCAAACGCAAATAGCCAATGCAATTAATGAGCAAAAATTGGCAATGCTTAAGATTATGGATGAAAAATTGCTGGCAGTAACCAAAAGTGTGGGTGAGGGTTTACAACAATCTACCAATAAAACCACGGAAACCTTGCATGACTTAAGAGAGCGTTTAGCCAAAATTGACGTGGCACAGCAAAAAATATCTTCATTGTCAGAGCAAGTTGTTTCTTTGCAAGAAGTGTTGAGCAACAAGCAAGCCAGAGGTGCTTTTGGTGAGATTCAGCTCAATGATTTGGTTACATCCATATTGCCGCCTTCTGCTTACGCGTTTCAGGTGATTATGAGCAATCAAAAAAGAGCAGATTGTGTATTAAATTTGCCCAATCCTCCCGGAACAATCGTGATAGATGCCAAATTTCCTTTAGAGAGTTATCAGGCTTTGCGTAATGCTCAAAATGATAGGGAAAAAACTGAAGCAGAGCGTTTTTTTAGAGTATCCGTCTTAAAGCATATTAAAGATATTTCCGAAAAATATATCATTGTTGGCGAAACTGCGGAGTCGGCATTAATGTTTTTGCCAAGTGAGGCAATATATGCAGAGTTGCATGCTCATTTTCAAGATGTTGTAGAAGCGTCATACAGGTCAAAAGTTTGGATAGTTTCTCCTACGACATTGATGGCCACACTTAATACGGTTCGCGCCATATTAAAAGATGCCTCAATGAGGGAGCAAGCCGGAATCATTCAAAAAGAAGTTGGTGTTTTGGTAGAAGATATCAGCCGTTTGGATGACAGAATTGAAAATTTATCCAAACATTTTGAGATGGCAAGCAAAGATATCGGAGATATAAAAATATCTTCAGGAAAGATATCAAAAAGAATAAAGAAAATTGAAGATTTTGAGCTTGGAGAGCCGATTCAAACACTTTCTATTGAACATCAAAGAACTCAAGATTGACAAATAAAAAGATAACATATATTTAAGGATTTTGTATTTTTTTAAATCCGGTGTTGATTTCTGGAATAAAAAACGTTAATTTATTGAAAAACATTAATTAAAAAAAAGAGGTAAAAGTGACTAGATCTGAATTAATTGAAAAAATTGCTGCGAAAAATCCCCATCTTATGATTAAAGATGTTGAGCGCATTGTAGCTGTAGTGTTTGATAAAATTATCAGCTCATTGGCAGCAGGAGACAGAGTAGAGTTTCGTGGCTTTGGAGCTTTTTCCGTACGCACACGCACACCAAGAGTTGCCAAGAACCCTCGTACGGGAGAGCAGGTTAAGGTAGAGGAAAGAAACATACCGCACTTCAAAATTGGAAAACAATTGTTTGAATTATTGAATAAAAAGAACTAAACTAGCGTTAGTTCTGTCAATAATAATTAATTTTTAAAGGATTCCGCTATGGCTTTTATCAAAATGTGCATTAGATTAATTGTATTGGCAATAATTTTGTTTTTTGCTTTTGTAAACAATGATTTGGCTAATTTTAATTTATGGCCATTTGACATAGTGATAACGGTTTCTTTAAGTGTTGCGATAGTTTTCTTTGTATTGTTTGGATTCTTTTGGGGCAAATTCGATTCTTGGTTTGCATATTCGCCGCTGAGAAGCAATTTGCGCCAACAAAAGAAACAAAATAAAAAGTTAAGCAAAGAGCAACAAAAATTAGCCAAAGAGGTTGAAGGTTTGCAAGGCAACATAAATGAGCTTAAAGAAAAAGAAGCAGCTCGCCCCAAACCCTCCCTCAAACAAAGAATCTCTTCTTGGTTTAAGAAAGTAGATTAAATTTGATTTGGCGTCTGTCTTAATAAAAAAAAGGTAAAAAATATGAACTGGCTTACAGATTTTGTTAGACCTAAGGTAAAAAAAATCACAGCAAAAGAGATTGCAGACAATCTTTGGACCAAATGTCCGAACTGCGGTCAAATGCTTTTCAACAAAGAATTAGAAAAAAACAACTTTGTTTGTCACAAATGTGATCACCACTTGCGTTTGTCTGTTAAAAAGCGTTTAGAACTTTTGTTTGATAACGGTGAGTATAAAGAGATTGTTTTACCGATAATAAAAGATGACCCGCTTAATTTTAAGGATTCCAAAAAATATACAGATAGATTAAGAACCTATCGTAAAAACACCGGAGAGCAAGATGCCATTAAAGTTGCTCAAGGTGAAATCGGCGGCATTACTTGCGTGGTTGCAGTTATGAACTTTGCTTTTATGGGCGGTTCAATGGGTATGGCTGTCGGAGAGGGAATTGTTAAGGCTGCAGAAACGGCCATTAAAAACAATTGTCCGTTAATTGCTGTTACAGCATCAGGCGGTGCGCGTATGCAAGAAGGTATGCTCTCTTTGATGCAAATGGCCAGAACAACGGCTGCGGTTAATATGGTTAAAGAAAAAGGTTTGCCTTATATTGTTATTTTGACAGACCCGACCACGGGTGGCGTTTCAGCATCATTTGCAATGTTGGGGGATATTCATATTGCAGAAAAAGGCTGTATGATTGGATTCGCCGGCGCCAGAGTTATTGAACAAACCATTCGTGAGAAATTACCGGAAGGTTTCCAACGTGCAGAATATTTGAAAGAGCACGGTATGGTCGATATTGTGGTTCGTCGTGCTGAAATGAAAAATGAGTTGGTAAAGGTTATCAGTATTTTGATGCACCAAAAACCAAAATTAAATACTTTATCCATCACGGCAAGATAATATTATATCAAAAAAAAGCCTTGGTTTTGCCAAGGCTTTTTTATTTGTGCTTATTTTATTGGAAAGCATAGTTCAAACCGGCGTTAAGGCCTAAGTTGGTATAATCAGAGCCAAAGGTGTAAGATGTGTTGGCATAACCGCTCCA